>JAGQXC010000158.1 GCA_020436785.1 Saprospiraceae bacterium
GACTGACCCTCTCCCAGGCTAAAGATCTGATTAATAAATACATCAATCCCGGTCAGTTGATATACGTGATCGTGGGAGATGCGGCAACCCAGATGCACCGGTTGAAGGACTGTGGATTGGGCACTCCTGTCCAACTCGATCGCGATGCCGTCCCGGTTACGGAAGTTCTTAATTAGATCCGGACTGGATAAATAATCAAAAACAGGCGTTTCATCAGTTAGGTGCAACGCCTGTTTTCATTTAGCAGGGGAAAGTCAACGGCAAATATCCGCTAAAACATCGAGGGTGCGATCGATGTCGGATTCCTCTGTATACATGGAGATGCCCATCCGGGTTACCCCTCCACGCTCTAACAAACCCAGCGTTTCGGCAGCCCGGATGGCATAGAAATGACCATCCCAGGCAAAAATGCCCTTCTCTCCTAACCGGTGGCTAACGGTTTCAGCCGGCAGATCATGATGAAAAAAAGACAATGTGGGTGCGCGCATTTCCACATCCAGATCGGGGCCAATGACCGTTATACCGGGTAAGTGTAACAAGCCATTATATAGTTTTCGGGCAAGTTGGCGTTCATGTGCCCGGATGCGTTGAAAGGCATAGGCCAATTGTTCACGCAAAGGATGACCGTCTCCCCACGAAGCCATCCAGCGAATGGCCCCCTGGACACCGGCGATAGCAGCATGATTGAGGGTTCCGGTTTCGATGCGGTAGGGAGCGACAGGATCCTGTGTGCGCAGCCGGTCTGTCGGAAGCTGACTCAGCAGACCATCTTTGGCATAGAGGATACCCACATGGGGTCCATAGAACTTATAGGCGGAACATAGCAGAAAATCACACCCCAGGGCTGCAACGTCTATTAAAAAATGTGGTGCATAATGAACGGCATCCACCAGCATCCAGGCTCCGGATTGATAGGTAGCTTGCCGCACCTGCTGAAGATCATTGACGGTGCCCGTGAAATTGGAAGCTCCCCCGACACAAACCAGGCGGGTTCGATCGTTCAGCTTGGCATGGAAATCGTCGTAATCCAGTATTCCGGAAGGCAATAATTTAATCTCTCGTACCTTGACCCCGACATCCCGGAGTGTTAGCCAGGGGCCACGGTTCGCTTCATGATCCAATTGGGTGATCAATACTTCATCACCTGGCTTGAAAATCCGGCTAAAAGCCCGGGCCAAAGAAAAGGACAGCGTAGTCATATTCTGGCCAAACGAGATGCAATCCGGACTGGAAGCATTGAGGAACGAAGCGACATCCTTCCGGGTTTGGTGCATCATTTCGTCCGTTTCCTGCGCATTGGCAAATTGGCCATGCGTATTGGCATTAGACTGGTGATAGTATTGGACCATGTCCTCAATCACCCGATCGGGAACCTGGGTTCCGGCTGGTCCATCCAGAAATACAACAGGCACTGACCCAACGGTCTGTTTGAGGGCAGTGAAATGACTTTTTACTTCCTGCAACATAAGATTTTGAATTACGATTCCAAATGTTTTCCGCCAGTCCAGCCTCCCCGTTTAAGAATGCGCGTTCCCAGGTCTTCTGCCGGCGCTTCCAGCGAGGTGGCCATGGAGTCGTTCCAACGGTTCAGGAAACCATAGAGGCTGACTGCGGCCAGCATTTCAACAATTTGTTCTTCCGTCCAATGGATTTTGACCTTATTCATGATGGCCTTGGTGACGCCGTTGGGGACCTGGCCGCTGGCAAACGCAAAGTCCAAAGCGGCACGTTCTGCCTCCGAATACAGTGGACTGGTCTGATATTCCCAAACTGCGGCCACTTTCTCAGGGTCGACATTGTGAATCTGGGCGGCGATAAGTGAATGAGCTTCGCAATACTGACAACCCGCCGCACGGCTGGCAAAATGTGCTAAAAGCCGTTTAAACCCGGGATCTACGGTTCCCTTTGAATCCATTACGGCTTCAGTGAGCACACCAAATCCCCGCACAATGGCCGGTTTACGTTGCATGGTAAGCAAACTGTTGGGCACAAATCCAAGAATGCGCTCGAAGATGGCAAAATCTTCAACCAGATCCGGGGTATGTTCTGGGGGGAGGGGTTCTAAAAAAGCCATATTAAATCCATTTGATTGAGATCACTAAAGGTAGGAAAACGCCTAAATATCGACACCCAGGACGGCTCGATCGATATCATTTTATTCCAGGGCCGTTTACCTGGATATCTCCCCGGAGACTACCCGTTTACTGCGGGATAGTTGTGGGAAAAAGCGCCCTACCGTCTGTTGGTATCTGGCATACTCGGGGTATTTTTTGGCGGATATTTCTTCCGAAAAATCGGAGCTGCCTTTAAATAAAAGCAGCAACAACAGACATCCTCCGATGGACCAGTTGATCCATTGACCGCTGGAAACCACGCTGAATCCATAGATCAGGATCCAGATGGCTTGCTCTGAGGCATAATTCGGATGCCGCACGATGCCCCACAATCCCCGGTCAAGAAATCCTTTGCCGGATTCGATACCGGCCTTTTTCCGATTTTGATAATTCCATTGTTGTTGATCGGCAACCGTTTCCAACACCAGAAAAGCCAGAAATAATGCGGACAATATTCCGTCCCAGGCACCTAATGGTTTGGTTGAATGGGACATTGCCGCAACGACGGGGAGTGTAAAAAGCAGGATCAGTCCCATCTGGTAATAACAGATGAACAACAAATTGAAAAGGCTCCAAATCAGTGGCTTATTCAATCCGGGTTTCGCTCGCAATACCGCCCAGCGGTAGTCTTCCTCTCCGCCCCAGAGCGGCCAGGTATAACCGCCACGCCGGGCAAAATTGAAGGTTAATCGGACCCCCCATAGTGTAATCAATAGGGACATGAGCAGCATGCGTGGCGGCCACCCTGCCCATTCGGTCGCCAACCAGGCATAGAGGATGGGTACGATGCTCCACAACTTGTCCACCTGGCTGTAATTCCTGGTGATTTCGCCGGTAAGGAAACAGATCCCGGCCATTAGGGCATACATGCGGACCAGCTTAGAGAGAACGTTTACCTGTTCGCCGGTAAGGGGTGAACCGTACAGATAAACGGTGATCGGCACGATCAGTAGCGTGAAAAGCAGGAAAAGCGCAGTCCGGATCATATCTAATTCTTCAACAAATGCTTATTAAAAAAATCTGCCCCCTGTTGATAGGCTTCCAACCAGGAATGGTAGCGCAGGAAGCCATGGACTTCATCCGGCAGAACCAACACCTCGTAGGGTACCCGGTGGGCATCCAGTTTGCGGGCCAGGTCAATGCTTTGGCCAAACATCACATTTCGGTCATCGTCGCCATGAATAATCAGTACGGGTGACCGCCATTTGCCGACCTCGGAGATGGGCGAAAAGGCATAGGCATCATCCATCAAAGCATCATCAATGCCCCAGGCACCTCCAGGAGAAAAATCAGTGGCACGCCAGGCCCAATCATGAACACCATGGAGATCAACCCCGGCTTTGAAGAGGTCGCTGTTACGCGCCAGCCCCATGGCCGTAAGGTAACCACCATAACTCCCTCCCCATAATCCGATGCGGCGTGCATCCACTCCCGGAAGACTCTGTAAATAATGGGCTGCCGCGACAATGTCCTGGTATTCAGCGGCACCCCGCGGGCCTTGTTGGGGAGCCCGGCGAAACAATTTGCCGTAGCCAACACCGGAACGATAATTCACACTCATCACGACATAGCCAAGGTTGGCCAGGTACTGGTTCATCGCGTAGGCATTGGCATAATAACTGCTGTAATGGTAACCCAGCACCATTTGCCGGATGGGACCTCCGTGCATAAAAATCAGGGCTCCTCCGTTTGCTTTTCCCGTAGGACGGAAAAGTTGTCCGTGGATTTGCCAGTGATCCGGGGTCTCGAAGATAACCTGTTCCGGGGTGACCAGGGCGGAAGCCGGAAAGGCAGCATCCATTTTGGGTGGATAGATTCGTTGTTCCTGGTTTCCATTCCACAAGTAAATGGCGGTGGGATAAGTAGCGCCGGCTTTTCGGTAAGCAACCCGGTCGTTAGACAGGGCGACCGGATCGGTCTCAATGTCCGGGGTTTGCAGGAAAGTCGTTGTCTGGCCGGATGTCACGTCGATTTTCGTCAAATCCCGCCGGTCGATGTCTCCGCAATTCGAACTTACAATCAACGTATGGCCATCCGGACTGACCGATTGATGTTCCACTTCACATGCTCCGGGTAATACAGCTGCCGGGGCCCCTCCCTGAGGATCTAACCGGTAGATTTTCATCCATCCTTCATGTTCGGAGTAAAAAAGCAATTGACCGGTACTCGTCCATTGCAGCGTTGTGCTGGGATAATACTGGGCAAATCCACCGTCATCTCCCGGTGATCTCCATAGCTCGGTAGTCAGACCGCTCTCCAGATCAAAACGCAGGATCGAGAAAGGCATTCCTCCGGTAATATTGGTCAGTTCGCCCCGCTGAACACCGGGCAACCGGATAAAAGCAATGTGTTGTCCGTCCGGCGACCAGACCGGATTCCCATCCCGGTACAGCGAAGGAGCCACCCAATGAATGGACTTATCTTGACCCGGATCCAAATAACCAATGAAGCTGTGGTCCCCGCGGTTGCTGGTAAATAAAATTTTGCCACTGCCGGGATGAATGGCCAGATCTCCGAAAGAACCCCGCATCTGGGCAATTTGTTCTGTTTTTCCGGTAGACGGATCAAGCCGGCTTAATCGATTTCCTTGTGGGACCAACAAGGATTTACCGTCCGGTACGAGTAGAGCACCCGGATAGGCCCCAAGGGCTTTAGCAGCCGGGGTTTTTAAGGTAACCGACATCAATTGTCGGGAGGGATATTGGATGTAGGAGGCTGGGTTGGGTATTTCGCCCTGCCGGTTGGGCCCGTTACCATGAACAAAATAAACAGACTGGTGACCGGGACCGAATTGAATCTGTCCGATTTCCTGCCCGTCATCCTCACCCGTGGAAAACAAACGGATCGGACTAAAACCCGGGGATTCTGCGGCGTACAAAGTGCGTACTCCCGCCTTCTCTTCCACCCAGGCGATGGCTTCCCCATCGGGACTGCCCGTCAAATTGCTACAATAAGGAGCTGAAAGGACGGACTCCAGAGAAAAAGGCGTTTGCCCGGAAAGGGGCGCGAACCACAACAACAGGATTCCAAGGGCAATGGTACGGCACATAAATCGGGATTTTTTCTGTTAAAAAGTACGCAATTAGCGGTAAATACCGGTGATTCCGGTATAAGCGGATCACTTTTTTTTACTTGATTTTGCCTGGGGATTGAACGCGAGCATCATCCGGATCCATGCGGCCAGTTGATCATCGGAATCAAAGCCTTCCGGCGTGACAAATACGTAACCCTTCATCGGCCGGCCGGTAAAGTCCATTGGCAAACAGTGCGGGCGGGTGATCACCTCGGCATAGGCTGCTTCCCCAATCCGTGCCATCAGCAGATGATCTCCGTATTTTTTATCCAGATGGATCCCACAACACATTTTATCGTCTACCAGGAAGCACAGACCACCCATCATTTTTTTTTCGGTAAAATGGGCACCCTGATCACTGAAAGCCTGGCGGATGCGGTCCGCAATAAATTCATCGTATGCCATATTGGTTGATTTATCGCCAATCAAGATAATCAAGGTCAACCGAAAAGGAAAATGGATGGTTGTATTCTGACTTGCTTGTGTACCAAATGGGAATATCCTAACTTTGAGCTCCTTTGGGCCCATAGCTCAGCCGGTTAGAGCATCTGACTCATAATCAGGGGGTCCCAGGTTCGAGCCCTGGTGGGCCCACTCAACTGCATAACGTGCAGAAATACCCTTACACGCAACCCTGCCCCTATCGGGTGGGGTTGCTTGCTTTTGCTTGTGGAGCGGGATTAAATCAAAGGGCGGGGCAAAATCCAAAAGGACTTTTTTATCCAACAAAAGGCGGTTCGACCCAATTTTTTCCAAAAACGATTTTACTGCGTAGAAATCGTTTGAAGAAGCAAGTTTTTCCGCGCGCACAGCCGTTTTCAGCCAGTTCCTTAAAGGTTCGACCCAATAGATGCCCCCACGCGCCAAATCCTTCTCCCGTTGATGCAATTCCGTTTTGATCTTCACCAGTTCATCCTTTTTCCGCAAATAAGAATCGCGCTCAATCGCCCCATCTAAAAACCCGTTCAACAGCTTATCCAAATTCATTTTCCTTTCCTCCAAACCCGCTGCAATTTTCCGCTTGGCTTCCTCCCTGTTTTTACGTTCCTCCCGAACCCACTTTTCAATTTGCGCATCGAATTGAACAGCCCACCCGTCCGGCATCTCATCTGCTATGCCCATCAGTTGGGCCACTGCCTCATGCAAACCAAGGAAATACATATCAGTTTCAAGGTGAATGCTTTGCAGGCCGCTAACCAGTTGGTTGTGTTTTAGGTCGGCTTGAATGAGGGTAAGAATAAGGGCTTTGTTTGCTTCCATATTTTTTTATTGCATTTTATCAAAGTTTAACCGATATGAATCTTAATTACATTTTGATATTTCAAAATCAAACATACAATCAAATTTTGAAGAATCAAAATAGAGTTTGAAATAATCAAAGTAAAACCGAGATTTATGTCAGAAACAGCAATACATTGCATCCACGATGGCTGAAGAAAGAATAAATCGAATCAAGGAAATCCTTGTCATTCAGGGTAAATCCCAAAAGTGGTTAGCGGAGCGAATCGGAAAAACTCCAACCACTGTTGCGGCTATGTGCAATAACAAATCTCAACCGCATTTGAAGGACTTGAAACGCATTGCAGCAATATTGGATGTGGACATACGGGAATTGCTGGTTCCCACAAAAGAATAATTGTCCTTGACATGAGAACGGAAATAGGTTACTATGTCAATGCTTGAATTTGTAATGTCACTTTGCAGCTTTTGAATCACTTAACCCAAATATTTGAAAGGCTTGGGCTTACCGAAGAAAACGGCCTGTACATTACCGCAGATGGTAAATGGCAAGGGCTTTTTTCAAACCGGGTTGAACGGCTGATAGCGCACGTGATAAAACCCAATGCCCTTTTCTGTATCGACAAAAAGCCTTTCATCCTTTTTTTCGAGGGGATTGAAAACAAGCAAGAAAAGCTAAAAGAGATTTGGAACTTCAATGAATCCCCGGTCGTGATTATTGCTGAGGTTAATGCAGTTGAAATCTACAACGGCTACAACTACATTTCCAGCGAAGAAACATTACAGCAGTTTGGGGCAGAAGATCAACTGACCGACTTTAGCTATTTTGAACTCGTAACCGGGAAAACCTGGGAACGACACCAGGCCGATTTCAGCTACGACAAACGTGTTGATTATCACCTGCTGGAAAACATAAAGGCAGCCCGAAACCTGCTCATTTCCCATTCAGGAGGAATCACAAACGAACTGGCCAACTCCCTGTTGGGGAAGGTCATTTTTGTTCGTTACCTTATCGACCGTAAAATCGGAATCGACTTCGAGCAAAAGGGCAATTCGCGGCATTGGACGAATGATGAGTTTTGCGCGCTGCTCAATAACAAAGCACAGGTCAAGGCATTTTTTCGTTACCTGAAAGACAAGTTTAACGGAGACCTTTTCCCAATCAGCGATGATGAATTTGATCAGATTCCCGATGGTTGTCTTCATGTAATCATTAGCCTGCTCTCAGGCAATGAAGTTGGAACAGGACAAATCTCCTTTTTCGACCTGTATGATTTCTCCATTATCCCGGTGGAGTTTATCAGCAATGTGTACGAACTTTTCATCGGTCAAAATGAGCAGGAAGAACAGGGCGCGTACTACACTCCGCTGTTTTTGGTTGATTACATCTTAGCCGAAACGGTTGAAAAAAGATTTCGTCAATTCCCCGAAACCAAATCCTGCAAGGTGCTCGACCCCGCATGTGGTTCGGGAATTTTCTTGGTAGAAACCCTGCGTAAGATCATCGAGCAGTTTCAGAAAAACAACCCCGGTTTCAATGCCAATCTCGAATCGTATAAGGAGAGTTTAAGAACACTGGTTTGCGAAAACATATACGGTGTAGATAAAGACCCAAGTGCGGTAAACGTGGCTATTTTTTCCATCTACCTCACCTTGCTCGATTACCAAAATCCCTCTGACATTGAAACGTTTAAGTTTCCACCGCTTTTAGACAAAAACTTCTTTGCTGCCGACTTTTTCGATACAAAAATCAGCTACAATGCCCTTTTCAGCCAGTTCGAATTTGACTTTATTTTAGGTAACCCGCCTTGGAAGCGCGGACAGGGTGAAGGGAATAATCCCTTGTTTGTCCAATACATCGCCATCCGAAAGCGAAAAGAAAAGGGTGAGGGAGAAATCGAAATTGAAATCAGTAATCGGGAAATAGCGCAAGCCTTTGTTTTCCGTGTAAGCGATTTTTGTGCCAACACCACAAAAATCGCGCTCATTGCAACCAGCAAAATACTGTATAACCTGAATGCAAAGGGATTTCGCCAATACCTGCTCAATCGCTTTGTCATAAACAAAGTATTTGAGCTGGCCCCAGTTCGGAAGGAAGTCTTTGACCGATCAAACGATAAAGCGGTGGGGCCTGCTGCCGTACTGTTTTATCAATTAAGCGGAGAGTTAGACACGGATTCTAACGTGGTCGAGCATATTGCCTTAAAACCAAGCCGATTCTTTTCCCTATTCAAAGTGTTCACCATTCAACGCAATGACTACAAACAGGTCAATCAAAAGCAACTCAAAGACTTTGACTACTTGTGGAAAGTTCTTGTTTACGGAAGCTATTTGGATTTCAATTTAATTCGAAGATTAAAGGAATCATTTCAATCTATTGAAGAGTTAACAGCTGATCAAGATGAGTTTTTGATTGGACAAGGCGCTATGGTGGGTGGAGGCGATGAGAATGATGCAACTCATTTGATTGGTATGCCTTTTCTAAATCCGAGAAGAGATATCACCGATTTCTGGATTAATCCTCATCCAAGTGATACTTGGCAATTTGATACTGTTCATAGACCAAGGAATAGGCACCTCTATCAAGCCCCCATGCTGCTTGTGACCAATGGAGTAAAAAACACCCTTAGGTCAGTTTCTGCTGTTTGCGAATATGATGTTGTGTTTAAAGATGCCATTACCGCTGTTAAAGCCCGGGAAACTACAGGGCTGCCCACTTTGAATGCTATTGCTGGCTTGATCAACTCCTCGATGTTCGCTTACTTTAATCTTTTGACTTTTAGTTCATCCGGAATAGAAAGGGAAAAAGCTCATGATGCGGAGAAGTTCAGTGTACCCTATGTTCACTCTGAAAAGGTAATCGAAATAACTTCTTCTATTCATCAACTAAAGAATGAAGCATATTCACCCAAGAATTTCCTGACAACCCAAAGTATTGAAAGCGAAATTGAATTGAAGCTTTCTGAGCTCGATGCTGCAATTCTTGAAGCTTTTTCGCTAACGGCTCAAGAAAGGGATGTTGTCGATTACTCAATTGATGTAAGCATCCCAATTCAAATGAGGCACACGAATCATGAGGTTCTTTTTGAACCCATCGTGTCAAACGATCAAATTTTAGTCGATTACATTAATCTATTCACTGAAAGGCTTAACCCCGCTTTTGAGAAGAAACGCAAGAAGATCGTTGTTGAGGTAATACTGACAAGGCAGATTGTCGGCATGTTTTTTTCGCTGGCTGGAATTGAGGATAATGTGCCAACAATAACTTGGGCTAATTCAGATAACGCTTCAATCCTTAACAAATTGATTGCAATCGGCACCGAAAAAATTACTGATCGGCTTTTCATTCAAAAAGATGTCAGGGGTTTTGAAAAAGACGGATTTTACATCGTAAAGCCCAATGAAAAAAGGCTGTGGTACAAGGCCATAGGCCACCTCGATGTAAATGAATTTGCCGATGCCATGATCACCACCGGAAAAAACAACGCGGTCAATGTTCGGTAGGTTAGATGCTTCCAGTTTTAATGGATCTAGTGTTTTTCGAAGCGGAGAGTTTGAAATTATCCTTTCAAAAGTCGTTGCTTGTTACAATTGTATGCTTTCAGATGGTGTTCAGGTACCGAATGATGAAAATGGGATAAGGGATACACTTCTTATAAACTACCTGCGCAACAACGAGGTTCGGCAGCAATTAGATATGGCAAAATGGATGTTTGACCGCGAAACCTTGGAAGATCATTCAGTTGGCAGAACCGACATTCGGGTAATATCTCAAAACACATTTGTTCAGCAGGAAGCCTACTACGTTTTGGAGTGCAAACGGCTCGACAACATAAATACCACAGGAACAACAGGGCTAAATGCCGAGTACATCAAAAATGGAATCATTCGTTTCACCTCAAAATACTACTCATCTTTTTACCGTGTGAATGGCATGATCGGTTTTGTAGTAACGCCTTTGGATATTCACGCTAACACCGATTGTATAAACACATTGCTGGAAACATCATTTAACGAAGCCAACACAAACAGAAAAATCACGCAAGCAAATTTCATAGACGGTTTCGAGTACCATTATTCATCCTCCCATTCGGATAGCGATAATGTGCCTTTGGATATTTACCATCTGATGTTTGATTTTAGCGGGAATATTAGTTCCTGATTTTTCAAATATTCAGGCTGCCCGGCGCAATTAACCCCGCCCTGCCTGCGGCACGAAACACCCACCGGGGATTCCCCCGACGCATACCGACCGAGGCTAACGAGGAACGGACTGCCGATAGAAGGTGCGAGCCTGATATAGAAGAGACCACCCTATCGAAGGCGTTCATGGCAAAATGAACGCCTTTTTGTTTTTCACCGCCGATAATTTATCGAAACGACATAGTCAATTTATTTACCAAAGGAACTTTCTATAGAATAGATCAGATAGATTCTTGGGTTATTCAGAATGAATTTCTAATATTTATTAACAATGCAGAAATTATGTATTCCTAACGCATGATGGCAAACTGGACAGGACAAAGACCAGATATCGCTCTAATTAATTTGTAAGTTTATCGCCCTAATTCAATCGCCATGAGTGATCGCCCGAACAACATTAAGAACATCATCTTCGACCTGGGAAATGTGCTCTTTTTACTGGACTACCCCCGGTGGCACCGGCAGATGGCTGAATTGTTGGATCCCCGGCAACTGAGTGACCTGTATCCGTTGATCAATAAGTTCGATACAGGCAAGATCAGTACCTCACTGTTCATCAACGGGGTCCTTTCCTTTTGCGACCATACCAGGCAGGCGCTGGATGTCATCCGGGCCTGGAATTCCATGCTGGTTGGTATGCCGGCTGAGAATTTTGAATTGCTGGATGCTTTGAAGGCCAGTTACCGGTTGTTTCTTTACAGCAACAACAACCATTTGCATTATGAATGGTGCATGAAGCACTTTGAACGTGAACACCACATTTCGGACTTCAATACGCGCTTTTTTGAAAGAGCCTACTATTCGCAGGAGATTGGCATGCTGAAACCGGATCCGGCAGGTTATCTCCTGATCCTGGAAAAACATCAATTGCTCGGGCCGGAAACCCTGTTTCTTGATGACAAGCCGGAGAATGTTGCAGGCGCCATTCGAGCGGGTCTGCAAAGTGTTCAGATCGATCCGGATCTACCGCTGCACCGGCAATTGATGGAATTGGAGCTTCGAATTTAAGCTGGCTGATCCAGATGGACATCCATTTGCGGGAAGGGTATGCTGACTCCTTCGCGGTCAAATGATTTTTTGATGTTTTCATGGAAATAGAAGAATGTGTTCCAATAATCGGCACTATTACACCAGGGCCGGACCGCAAAATTCACGGAGCTGTCTCCCAGTTCCGAAACAACAATCATGGTTTCCTTATCTTTCAATAGATAGGGACAGGACGCATTGACCTTTTCAATCACCGCACGGGCTTTATCAATATCGTCGCTGTAACCGATTCCGAAGCTCATGTCGACCCGGCGGATGCCCGGGGCATTAAAATTGACCATACTGCCGGATGTTGCCACAGCATTTGGGATAATTACCCGGCGATTGTCGGGAGTCAACAGGATGGTATTAAAGATCTGAATGGACTGCACTACGCCGATGTGACCATCCAGTTGAACCAGGTCATCGACCCGGTAGGGTTTGAAAAAGAGCACCAGGACCCCGGCTGCAAAATTAGCCAGGCTTCCCTGTAAAGCCAATCCCACCGCCAGCCCTGCGGCACCTAACACGGCAATGAATGAGGTCGTTTGGACGCCCACAATGCCCAGGATCGATAAGATCAACAGGATTTTCAGGCCGATCCCGATCAATGATTTAAAAAACGCTTGCAGTGAAGTGTCTACATCATGTTTTGCCATCTCCCGGGTAGCCATCGCGGTAATCCGGTTTACCACCCAGAATCCGACGATGAGTACCAATATTGCGAGGACTACTTTTGGGGCATAATCCAGGATATAACCCTGGAATGTATCTAACCAATCCATTGTTCCGTGTAATTTTAAGGTTCACAAATTGTATGATTCCAACCGAAGATGATTGATCCAAAAAGGAAACAAGCCATTCTGCGCTACTGTACTCTGCAGGATCGCTCACATCTTGAAGTCAGGTTAAAACTGATCCATCTAAAAGTCTATGGAGAGGATCTGGAGGCCATGATGACCGAACTCATCCAGCAGGACTTCCTAAATGAGGAACGGTTTGCCCGGAGCTTTGTTCGGGGTAAGTTCAGGATGAAGGGTTGGGGGCGCGAAAAAATAAGTCGGGAACTCGTCAGGCATCAGCTCTCTGATTATGTGATGCGCAAAGC
>JAGQXC010000159.1 GCA_020436785.1 Saprospiraceae bacterium
AACTTCGCGGGATTCCGGTCAATCCTGGAGCCGGGTCAATCCTTCCAGCTTGCCGGAGCCGGCTGGAAATGAAGGCGCTTTTGCTGCTTCCGGCACGAATTTAGTTGCTCAGGCAGGCCGGGTGGGAATCGTCACCGGTGCAGGCCGATGGCCCCGCTTCATTTATCAAAACCAGGAAACCTGGCACGCAGTCCGTGTGCCATTGCAGGCGGGTCCACTGGCCGGAGCTTACAGTGTCGCATTTCGTGATTCGTTGCGGGGGATGGCGGTTGGCGGTAATTTCCAGGACAGTCTACGGCGCGATAGTGTCGCCTGTCTGACCATGGATGGGGGCCATCATTGGCAATTGGTCGATCAGCAGCATGGCCCTCGTGGTTATCGCTCCTGCGTGATCTGGCACGATCAATGGAAGTGTTGGTTTGCCATAGGGCGCACTGGCCTCGATTACAGCGTCGATGGGATCCATTGGGAGCCTGTCCATCAGCAGCCGGGATTCTACGTTTGTATGCCCACCCGTCATGCCCTTTGGTGTGTAGGTAGAAATGGACAATTGGGTAAATTAACTTCTGCAGCTCTAACCACGGGGAAGGAAAGGATTTAAACCCTCGCCTGGCATTTTTACGTCGATAACTTGTATTTTGCTACGAATAGGTCATGATATGAAAAAGCAAAAGGAGCATTCCTATTCTCCAATATCCCGGCAAAACTTTATCAAGAAAGCGGCCATGGCTACCGTAGCCGGCACCTCCGCCCTGGTAGCAAGCTGCCGGAAGGAATCTTCAGGAGGCAGTGGTCCGGCGATTCAAAATCGTAAGACCTATCGTTGGAACATGGTGACTACCTGGCCGCCTAATTTTCCTGTTCTTGGTGATGGATGCAATGCTTTGGCAAAATTTGTGGAAGAAGCCTCCGAAGGCCAGATGAAAATCAATGTTTATGGTGGAGGTGAGTTGATTCCTGCCCTGGAAGTATTTGATGCAGTTAGTACCGGAACGGCAGAGTTAGGACATGCCGGCTCCTATTACTGGGCGGGAAAAGCCGAGGCGACTCAACTCTTTTCAACGATCCCATTTGGAATGAATGCCCAGGAAATGAATTCCTGGATGCTCTTTGGCGGAGGAGTGGATTTATGGAGAGAATTGTACGCTGGTTTTAATTTGATCCCTTTTTTAGCCGGCAATACGGGCGTACAAATGGCAGGTTGGTTCAACCGGGAAATTAATTCACTGGCAGATTTCAAAGGATTGAAAATGCGGATTCCTGGTTTGGGAGGCAAAGTGTTGACCCAGGTAGGAGGAACCGCAATTAATCTTCCCGGAGGAGACCTGTACACCAGCCTCGAAAGGGGGGTAATAGACGCCACGGAATGGATTGGCCCCTACCACGATTACCTGATGGGATTCCACGAAATTGCGAAATACTACTATGCCCCAGGATGGCACGAACCCGGATCAACCCTGGAAATGATCGTCAATAAGCAAAAGTTCGACGCATTGCCCAATAATCTTCAGCGAATCCTGGAGGCCGCTGCAACCCGGTTAAATATGTTGTCTCTTGCTGAATTTGATAAGCAGAATGCGATTTACATGGAAAAGATCAAAGCAGAGACGAAGGTGGAAGTACGCTTTCTGCCACAGGATGTGATGGACGGTTTGCGCAGTGCTACGCGGGATATCGTTCAGGATTTGATTAGCCGCGATGCATTTAGTGCCAGGGTGTATGAATCTTTTATTCAATTCAAGGGCCGGGCTGACGATTGGATGAACTACACGGAGAAAGCGTATTACAACCTCATCAGCACCTGATTACACCAGATACAATACTTCCGGAAAGAGGGCTACGATCAATAAAAACAATACCTGGATCACTACGAATGGCACGATACCCCGGTACAGATGTCCGGTCGTTACGTTGGCCGGGGCGACACCTTTAAGATAAAACAAGGAGAATCCGAAGGGAGGCGTCAGAAAGGAGGTCTGCAGATTGAGCGCCAGCAAGATGCCAATCCAGATCAAGTCGACCTTCATGGCCGTAAAAATGGGTACAACCACTGGAACGATAATAAAAACGATCTCAATGAAGTCGATGAAAAAACCGGCCACAAAAACCACTGCCATGACGATAAGCAGGAAATGGTGAGGCTCGAGGTTTGAACTTTGGATTAAATCAACCAGATAGCGGTCACCACCAAGTCCCCGGAAGACCAGGGCAAAGGTGGTCGCTCCCAGCAGGATAATAAATACCATGGTCGTCAGATGCGTGGTACCGATCATCACCTCCTTGAGGATCTTCAGATTGAACCGGCCCTGCACGATCGTCAATAGTGTGGCACCCATGGCGCCTACGGCTGCGGCTTCCGTGGGGGTTGCCCAACCTCCGAAGATGGAGCCTAATACCGCGACGATAAGCAGGAATGGTAAAATAAATGCCCGGATCAGTTTTTTCCAAAACCCCCCTTCCTTGAAGGCTTCAATCTCAGCGGCGGGTATAGGGGGAGCATTTTCCGGACGTAACCGGGCGTAGATAAGAATGTAAACGATGTACAGGATTACTAATAACAAGCCTGGTAATAGTGCTGCCTTAAACAATTCACCGACAGAGACATTCATAACACTTCCCAGCAAGACCAAGACGACCGAAGGCGGGATGATCTGTCCCAAAGTACCGGAGGATGCGATGATCCCGGTGGACAGCTCGACGCTGTAGTTACGCTTCAGCATGGTAGGTAGGCTGATCAGACCCATGGTGATGACGGTCGCACCGACGATGCCGGTCGATGCCGCCAATAAAGCTCCGACGATCACCACGGATATGGCCAGGCCACCGCGAAGTTTCCCAAAGAGCATTGCCATGGATTCCAGCAAATTTTCAGCTAGTCCCGACTTTTCCAGCATGATACCCATGTAGATGAATAGCGGTACGGCCAGCAGGACCACATTGCCCATGACTCCCATAATTCTTGAAGGCAGGAAGTTGAAAAATTCCGGGCCGAGGGCGAAATAGCCGAAGAGCACCGAAAGTCCGCCCAGTGTGAAGGCCACCGGGAATCCAAAAAGGATCAGAAGAAAGATGCAGAGGAACAGGATCAGCGCCAATACTTCCATGACTAGTTTTCTTTTCCCCGGATGGTGCGGAGCGATTGCAAAATCAGAATGACCGCCTGGTAGAGCAGCAGCAAAAAACCGGCGGTAATGGTAAACTTGATGAGATAGCGGGCAGGCAATCCACCCGGATCCGGTGATTTCTCACCGATCAGCCAGGAATTCATCGCATATTGAAAGGATGTATAAATGATGATGAGGCACCAGGGAATCAGCAGTAAGACAGAACCAATCAGGTTGATCCATGCTTGTTTGCGCGCCGTCAGGTTTTGATAAAAGACGTCGACCCGCACATGTTGATCGGCACGTAGGGTGTATCCGGCGCTGAACAGAAACATTGCCGCAAACAAATGCCAGGACAATTCAGAAACCCAGATCTTATCCAGGCTGAATAATTTACGGACAATGACTTCGATAAAGATCAGCAAGACCAGCAAGGTGCTAACCCAGGAGATACTCTTCCCTACCCATTCATTGACTAAATTGAGTTTTTTCAACATAGCCGTGATTTGCAGGGAAATTACGCAAACCTTGACGGAATACCCTTACCCGAAGGGAAAGAATCTTCATCAGCGTAATCCGCAAGCTAGGAGGAAGAGGAGGTGCTGAAACTTGAGGCTACGAATTGCACATTTAAACCCACCGGCTGCCAAATTCCACCCTGTTCATCCACCCAGACATAGACCGGATTGCCTTCCGTGGTGGGTTCATTAGCCAGTGCGTATGCCCAATTCTTAAAAGTCACTTGCATCGCTTTACCGGATAGGCCTGATCCGAAAATAGCCGTTTGTTGCTGGTATTGGTAGTATCCGTAAGGCGTGTCTTCATAGATGCCGTAACAATCACCGGCATAACTGACCGATAAACCGCCCGGAGTCATTTTGGTATTAAACGTCTTCCAACTGATTTGATTATTGGCCAGTGTTCCGTATTGCAGTATCGGGATTGCTCCCGGAGTCGCTGGAAATACAGCCCAAAAAATTCCAGCTCCGGTATCAATGTCGGAGATGTTTAATCCAGCGGTCAATTGACGATTGTTCCCCAGGGTATCCTGGAAATAGATGTCACCGGCTTCAGTGAGATAAATGCAGGCATCATTGATGTATGCGGCGACCTGGACTCCACCCGGTGCACTGTTGTTAACAGCCGTCCAGGTGCTGCCATCTTGCGTCCACATGAGCCCGGAACCTCCTTGGGGATCAGGCTGCGTGGACAACGCCCAGATGGTTCCGTTTTGAGTGATGGCCAGGCCAACGGCGAAATCCGGATCCGAAATGGGAGAAAGTTGATTGGTATTAACTACAGCGCAGACACTCCCGTCGTTGGCAATGACCCACAACTGGTAATTATTTCCGATTGGGACGATCATATTGAAATGATTATTTAGGTAACAAAATTTTGCTAACCTCTGGATGGGTATAAGCCGACCAAAGCAATAATAAAATTAAGGGATAGATAAGGTTGTAAATTGTTGTGTGCTCCTCCGCCGCCATTAAGTCCGGTTGGAATCAGGCGATTAAAGGATTGTGGTGTCTTTTTAAAGAGTGCACCGCCCCGGCCAGGCTGAGCTCCTAAAATGTTTTGCCCGGTGACCCGGCCATCGGCAGCATCATTCGAGGCCACGCCATTGTGGAAATGGGAAGGTATCTCATTGATATTCAAGGTTACGCTGGACTCACCCACCATTTCACCAAGATATCTGGGAGACAGTCCCGGACCGCGGTCTGGATGCATCGGGGCTCGTCCTTGCATATTCGGTAAGGCGGTCGTCGATATTCCGTCCCCTCCATAGAAGGTGCCGATCAATGAAAAAAGGGCGGTATTTTGAGAAATGGGCATCAATTGCCCATTACAAAATGCCCATCCTCGGGGTGCAAAGTTCCCGGCGAAAATCCGGATTTCAGCGATGAATGGTTCAGCCATGATGATTTAGTGACTTGTTGGATAAATACCGAACAATGAGATGATAAAATTTACACATAAGGTAGGCATGAGGTTATTGTGGGGTTGATTCAAGCCGACCGGACTGATAAAATTCCGATTCATATTAACCGGGTTGTTACCGGTGTTCGTTTGGTAAACGTCTGCATTGAGGCTGTTAGCAAAATTGTTGTTGGAGGGAACAACATCTGTCGCATTTTGGTCACTTACCGGCCAGGAGTGATTGTGAGGCGGCAATTGATCAATGGTGAGGTATACCGTTTCACTTCCACCAGATGCGCCAATCTTGTAATTCGACAGGCCGTTACCTTGTCCCTTGTGGATGGGTATACGCCCCCGGCAATCTGGTAAACGAAAATTTGATTGACCGTCTCCGCCATAGATCGTACCTAACAAGTTAAACAGTGCTTCGTTCTGGTTGACCGGTAAATATTGACCTTCGCAAAAAGCCCATCCGGAAGGCGCAAAATTCCCGGCAAACATCCTAATTTCTCCAATGAAAGGTGAAGACATCGTTCAATAATTTAGGTGGTGAAACATTCAATTAGGGGAAGGGAACAATCCCTGCAAAGCAATGCAAAAATTCAAGGCGATAAATGGTTGCATATTGTTATGGCCCACGCCAGATCCGGTCATTGAAACGGCCACGCCATTAAATTGAGCATTTAAGGCCGAGGAGGCACTGGAGTACACCGCCCCTAAATTGGTTGGTGATTTGGCGGGGAAGGCGCTTTCCGCACTACCCGTATTGGCATCTTCGGCGGTAGCGTTTAAGGCATGCTGGTGTTGTGGTATTTCACCAATCGACAAGGTATGGTTCTCTTCACCTCCTTTTTGGCCTTGAGGAAACGGATCGTTAAAATGAAGTGGTGTTCGGCCTCTTAAATCGGGAAGACCGAACGAAGTGGTTCCATTGCCACCATACATCGTTCCCAACAAGGAGTACAAACTTTGATTTTGATTGATGGGTAATAGCTGGCCATCACACGAAGCCCATCCTTTGGGAGCAAAATTAAAACCTACGATTTTAATTTCACCCAAAAAAGGTTCAGCCATGGGTTAAAATGTTTTAAGGATTATTGGTAATTCTATAAAGCTAAAACATTGCCACAAGCTTGTCAAGCGACATCCGTAAATAAAAATGATTTCGCTCAGTTAAATATGGCTTGGTATTGAATTTGACCGGTTGAATGGTCTTTACCTATGGGAACTAGGAAGATGGACATGGCTTCAGCATCGGCGGTTTTGACAGAAAATATGCCCTGTCCGAAATATTGATCTTTAAGATCGGTGAGAAAAATTAAACTGAACGGAGATCTTTTCTGACCAGGAACATCACTCAATTTATTTACTTCCGTTAAAATCGCCTTA
>JAGQXC010000160.1 GCA_020436785.1 Saprospiraceae bacterium
ATCCCCGGTAGAGGAATATGGCTTCCGGAGCAGCAAGGGTTGGGCATAAGGCCACGTGATGATCAAGCATGGCTTGCAGGACTTCCCGGTCAACCTGATCACCGTGTTCTATGGTACGGACTCCGGCTCGGATCGCTCGCAACATGCCTTCTTTGGTTGCCGCATGCGCCACTACATCTCTCCCGGCGCTGGCAGCAGTCTGGACAGCCGTATGGATCTCATCTTCGGTGAAGGTAGGTAACGCCTCACCGTTGCGGCCCCAGCGGTAATCGGCGTAAATTTTCAGGACATCGACTCCATGACCAATCTCCGTCCGCACTTCGTGAATTATTCCTTCTCCATCAACTTCTATGGCGCCTTGCGGCACATCCACCTGATCCGCGAATCCTTTTGGCCCGTAGCTTCCAGTCGCCACCATAGCCGGGCCGGCACACCACATGCGGGGGCCGGTGATCACCCCTTTCTCAATCGCCTGCTTCAATCCGATATCGGCATATCCGGCACCTTCTGTGCCCAGATCCCGTACGGTGGTGAATCCGGCTTCTACGGTTTTGCGGGCGTGAATGGTCGCCCGTGCTATGCGTTCGGCAAGGGATTCGCGAAGTACCTGATCGTTCCAGGAAGTTTCATCATAAGGGTGCAGCAACAGGTGACTGTGACCTTCGATCATTCCCGGGATGATGGTCGCATCTCCGGCGTCGACGACATCTTGACCATTTTGTTGCAGGTCGCTAACAGGTCCGACTTTCAGGATCCGGTTGCCCTGAACCGTAATGCCCCAGCCGGTGTGCATTTGTTCCCCATCAAATAGACGGTTAGCCGTGATCAGATAAATCGGCTGCTGGGCTGCTATCCATCCGCCGATCAGGGTGAATAGCCATAGATATCTAAATCTCATTTTTTTTCATTTTCGACGAAGGTAGGGTACCCAATAAAAAAGTCCAGCCATTCCTGGAAAGAGAATCGGCTGGACTCTGCAGAATAATCGCTTTCATTAACTTTCTGCGTCAAACAGTAGCCATTTTCGGCTGCTCTTCCCGCCGTCGCATCCAGAAATAAAGGATGGTAAACAATATGATGAGGATTCCCGGGAAAAAGACCATTTTCCCCAAAGTAGCCTGTCCGGCTACCAATTCCAATTCATCACCGGTTAAACCCTGAGCAGCTGCGGTCACTCGCTCCGAATCGATCCAGCTACCGATGATCGGCTGCCAGATGGAGGTGGAAAACATTCCGACTGCGCCGATGATGGACATTCCCAAAGCCCCGCTCTGTGGGATTTTGGCTGCTATGAATCCAATCATGTTGGGCCAGAAGTAGGCGATCCCCATGGCATATACAATGGCTGCTACATAGGCCATCGATCCGGTTTGGGTGCTGAACAGGTATACGCCGATGGTGGCCAGAATGGCCGATCCCAACAATACGCCGGTTACATCCAACCGGTGGACCGCTTCACCTCCAAAGAAACGGAATACTGCCATCAGTCCGGTGACCAGGGCCAGGATCAACATTGGCTGGGCACCGCTCTTAGCAAGGATCAGGCCGCTCCATTGCTGAGGCCCGAATTCCGAAATGGCTGTAAGTGACATACAAACGAACATAAAAAGGAACAATGGCTTGATCATGGCTCTCAGGTTTTCGCCCAGCGAAGACTCGGCAGCTTCTGCTTTGGGGAATGTCTGTCCCCAGAACAAGTAAGCATAAAGCAGGGTGGGGATCAGGATGATCCAGATCTGTGATTGCCAGCTCATGTTGGCGCTGGTCATAAATTGGGAGACCAGACTGCCAATGACAATACCTCCGGGAAACCACATGTGGAACCGGTTCAGCATTTTACTCATTTTGACGCCATTGTACATATCCGCGATCATAGGGTTGCAAGCCGCTTCGGTACATCCGTTGCCCAGACCAATCAGAAAAGTAGAGATCAGCAGGATGCTGTAACTGCCAGCATAAATGGTCATCAGAATTCCAATGGCGTGGGCAAAGAAGGCAAATTGCATGATCTTCTTGGCACCCACCGAATGGTAAATCAAACCACCGATTACCATAGATATCGGGAATCCGAAAAACCACATCGAATTGATAAATCCCAGCTGTTCCGCCGAGAGGCTGAGTTGCTCACCCAATTGCGGGAGGATGCCGGCCCGTATGCTAAAAGAGAAGGCTGTTGTAATCAGGGCAAAACAGGATCCCAAAAACAACCGCATCTTTGCTTTTTCAGAAATATTCGATTCACTCATAAGAAGATTGTTTTTTCGTTTTGTACAAAGACTGTTGGAAAAGCTTGAAAAATTTCGAATAAATATAAAAATACATGGCTATTTCTTAATTAAATAAACTTTATTTTGGGCGCCTCATGATGACCATTCGCATGCGTTTGCAGGCTCCGTTCGCATTTTTGACAGCATTATTTTCTTTTCTCTATGGCTGTGGTTCCGGTGAACAACCGGTTGCCGGGTCCTTACCTGCGACCGTGGAAGACACCATTGCAGCAGAAGCTGACCTACAGCCAGGCTGGATAAATTTGTTCGATGGATCCGGCATGGATCAATGGAAAGGATTTGGCCAGGATTCCCTTCCGGCTGGTTGGTTGGTGGACCATGGTATGATGGTATTAAGAGCTCCGGATACCGACCAAACAGGGTCACGCGGTGATCTGATTACCCGGGATACTTTTGGGAATTTTGAACTGGAACTGGAAGTGATGCTGACCGATTCGGCGAATAGTGGGATTTTTATCCGGGTGCCGGATGATCCATCACACGTGCTGTGGCAGTGGGCCCCGGAGTTTCAGTTGATCGACGATCCCATCTACGACCATTGGCTGGGTGAAGAGCACATGTTCAAGCATCATACCGGAGATTGTTATGACCTATATGCGGCAGAACCTGGTTTGGCCTCGACCACCGGCGTGTGGAATGCCGTGCGAATTTTAGCTCTGGGCAGTCAGGTTCAATATTGGTTAAATGGCCGGGTCGCCGTATCTTTCGATATGGCGTCACCGGATTGGCAGCAACGGGTTGCGAAATCTAAATTTTCACCTTTCCCGCAGTTTGCCAAAGCTAAATCCGGACACATCGGATTGCAGGATCACGACCATGCAGTCCGTTTTCGCAACATCAGGATCAGACGTATTTCAGAATAATAAATCGATAGCAGCATGAAAAGAAAAGTAAGAATGGGAATGGTTGGTGGAGGCCGTGGTGCCTTCATCGGCGGTGTACACCGGATGGCTGCCGCCCTTGATGGACAGATCGAACTGGTTTGTGGCGCTTTCAGCGGCGATCCGGCCAAATCCAAAGCGTCCGGTGAGGACTTGATGCTGCCACCCGCCAGGGTTTATGCTTCCTACAGCGAAATGATTGAAAAAGAAAAACAACTGCCGGAAGGAGAGCGAATGGATTTTATTTCCATCGTGACGCCCAATCACGTGCATTTCGGACCGGCAAAAATGGCCCTGGAAAATGGTTTTCATGTGGTCTGTGATAAGCCCCTGGCATTCGATATGGAAGAAGCAACCACCTTAGAAGCCCTGGTGAAACAATCCGGACTGTTGTTTGCCCTGACACACAATTATACCGGATACCCCATGGTCAAACAGGCGCGGGATATGATCCGAACAGGCAAACTGGGCAAAATTCGTAAGGTGGTCGTGGAATATCCGCAAGGTTGGCTGGCTACCAAAGTAGAAGACACCGATTCCAAACAAGCTTCCTGGCGCACCGATCCCAAGCGGAGTGGCATCGCCGGTTGCATGGGAGACATCGGAACCCATGCGGAGAATCTGGCCGAGTTCATTACGGGTTTGAAAATGACGCGGGTATGCGCCGACCTGACCGCTTTTGTCGACGGCCGGTTGCTGGACGATGATGGCAATGTACTGGTCCATTTTGACAATGGAGCAAAAGGCATTCTTTTTGCCAGTCAGATCTCGGTTGGTGAAGAAAATAATCTGCGCATCCGTATCTATGGAGAGAAGGGTGGCCTCGAATGGGCGCAACAGGAGCCCAACACGCTATGGTTGAAGTGGCCGGATCGTCCGATCGAAATGATGCGGACCGGGGTTGGCAACTTATCGGCCTCCGCGCAGGCGCATACACGGATCCCGGCAGGACATCCCGAAGGTTACCTCGAAGCATTTGCCAACATTTACCGCAATTTTGCCAAATGCCTGCAAGCCCGCCTTGCCGGAGAAGAAGTCGACCCGGTTTACCAGGACTTTCCTTCGGTGTCCGATGGCGTCCGGGGCATGCAATTCATTAATCGCGTGGTGGAGTCCAGCGAAGCCGGTGCGGTGTGGGTGGACTTTTAAACAGGACAAAGGAAAAGGGAAAAGGGAAAATGGATTAGGACTTGCGTTGTGGCAAATGTTCTGGGCACGATTTAAAACGCATTACTTCTTTGGTCCTTATTGTTTTACCTTTTTTCCAATTCAGTCCTCATCCAGATCAAATATCGTTTTCTGATGCGGAACATCAAATTCAATGGTGTCCCCGGTTTTTAGTGACGTTCCGGGCTCACTTTCATCACTATCCTCTTCTTCACCTTCGACGGCTTTGACTTCCACCAATTTGCCGCCCAATAGTTTGTTGCCCTGTGCTTTCCATCCTTTTACATCGATGAAATCATGGAGGACCACGGTTTCCTGCATCTTTTTATTTTTCTCCTTGTATGTGAAGACCACAGTGGGTTCCGGATCGTTGGTGGCAAAATACAATTGAGAGGACCGGTGTTCTGGGATAAACTGGAATTTTTGATTGAGGGTTGAGGTTTCTATCTGGAAGCGCTTGACAAAGGTGGTGTCCTTTTCAGCATCGTAATACACGGCACTGATGACATCGTCCGCATCGTACTTGCCGATGTGTAAAATGTCTTTAGGTACATACCGGTTGGTCAGTTCGAAATCGGTGAGTTGGTAGGAGCCATCGCGGGTAATGACCAGAATTTGATCGCCGGTATCAAAATCACCAAGATAAAGTCCGCGTGCATCTTTGTTCAGGTTTCCACTCACTTCATCCATCCATAATTTCTGAGCGCCCAGGGTGGATTTGCCGACCTCGGTCTGGGTGATCTTTCGGATGGGGTATTTGGTTAGAATGTTGCCCTGGGAGGAGCGGCCCTTGATATCCAGATCGGCAAAATCAAATTCAAAATTCTTGATCTTGGCTTTGCATCCCGGCGACAACTGCACGTTGATCAATTCCGATTCCCCATTGGGATTGGCGGTCAGGTACAATACTTTGGACCCCGGCGTCCCTTTGGATAGGTCGTACTCCTTATCACGGGTGATGGCGGTCACCTGGAACCGTTTGACCATCGCCCGGCCGGATTTGCCATCCAGATAAACCAGGTTATAGGTCGTCCGGTCATCCCCTTTTTGCCAGACCGCTACATGTAGTACGTCCTTACCTACGAAAACTTTATCTGCAATCCGACTAACCTGGAATTTACCGTCTTTACGGATCACAATGATGTCGTCAATGTCCGAACAATCGGTTACGAACTCATCATTTTTCATACCAAACCCGATAAATCCTTCCTTCCGGTTAACGTAGAGCTTGGCATTGTTGGCAATCACCTGGGTAGCCTGGATCGAATCGAATGAGGTGATCTCCGTTTTACGTTCGCGGCCGGTTCCATATTTCTCTAAAAGACGCTTAAAATAATCGATGGCATATTCCGTAAGATGAGCCAGATGATGGATGGTTTGCTCCAGGTCCTCCACGATCTGCCGGATCAGCTCATCTGCCTTGAAGGTGTTGTATTTGGATATCCGTTTGATTTTGATCTCCGTCAATCGGATAATATCTTCCTCAGTGACATCACGCACCAGCCGCAAACGGTCATCGTTTGGCTTGGCCTTCATACTGGTGGGGGTGACGATGTATTTTTTCAGTTCTTCATCAATGGTTTCGATGACTTCTTCAAAGGATTCACATTCCTCAATTTCGCGATAGATGCGGTTTTCAATGAAGATCTTTTCCAGGCTGGCAAGGTGCCATTTTTCTTCCAGCTCTCCTTTTTTGATCTCCAGTTCCTGACGCAGCAGTTCTTTGGTGTTTTCGGTCGAAATACGCAGAATTTCTTCCACCGTCAGGAAATGCGGTTTGTTGTCAATAATGACACAGGCATTGGGTGAAATACTCACTTCACAGTCCGTAAAGGCATAGAGGGCTCCAATGGTTACATCGGGTGAGGTGCCAGGTACCAGTTCGATCAATACTTCGACGTCCATGGCCGTATTGTCGATGACTTTTTTGATCTTGATCTTGCCTTTGTCGTTGGCTTTCAGGATGCTGTCGATCAGTTGGGAGGTGGTCACTCCATAAGGTAGTTCACGGATGACCAGGTTCTTTTTATCCTGGATTTCTATATTGGCACGCACCCTTACCTTGCCGCCTCGTTTGCCGCCGCCGTATTGTTCGACATCGATCTTTCCTCCGGTCTGGAAGTCCGGATAGAGGATCACTTTTTTGCCTTTGAGTACGTCGATGGACGCTTTGATCAGTTCGATGAAGTTGTGCGGTAATATTTTGGTGGATAGTCCTACGGCAATCCCTTCCACGCCCTGTGCCAGGACCAGGGGAAACTTAACCGGAAGGTTGATGGGTTCCTTGCGCCGACCGTCATAGGACAATTGCCATTCGGTGGTTTGCGGATTGAAAAGCACTTCCAGAGCGAACTTGGTCAATCGCGCTTCGATGTAGCGGGGAGCTGCGGCTGAGTCACCGGTGCGGATATCTCCCCAGTTGCCTTGCGTATCGATCAGCAATTCCTTCTGGCCAAGGTTAACCAAAGCATCCCCAATGGCCGCATCGCCGTGGGGGTGGTATTGCATGGTATGCCCGATGATATTGGCCACCTTATGGAATCTTCCGTCATCCATTTCCCGCATGCTGTGCAGAATGCGGCGTTGCACTGGTTTGAGACCATCTTCGATGGCCGGGACCGCCCGTTCGAGGATCACATAAGAAGCGTAGTCGAGGAAGTAATCCTCATACATGCCCTTCAGCGAAGTGATCTGGGCTTCAGGATTTTTCGGACTCATATATTATATAAATATACTATGCATTAATTGCTGACAACGTAAAAATAACAATTGCTGAATTGGTTTAATAGAAGATTTAAGCGAAAAATTCAGTTCCAATTGATGCCGTAAATTTAATGTTTCCGCCGGTTAGATAATCAGCCATCGGCGATCGGGAGATTACCTGGACAGGATTAAAGTAGGATGGAATGGTTGGTTAGGAATATGGATCTGATCTGTCCTGGTTACTTAAAATGAATTTCCACGTAGAGATTGCAGACAGTACCGGAGTTGGAGAGGGCCTGAATAGGGGCATCAAGGGGAGATCCAACGTTGTTTATTGGTGGACCTTCCAGGTTTAGCCGGGTTCAAAGCCGGTTTTTGCGATAAGAGTTCTTGACGGTAATTTTACCATTCTTGAAGGTAAACAGATCACAGCCGGTAACCTCGACCTTGGTACCATCCTTTTTGGTGCCGGAAAAAACCCACTCCGTGAAGCCCCGGGTTTGTGAAAAAAAATGTCTGGGATTGTCCCAGTGTGCATCAGGAAAGGTTGCAAATACATCCAGGAATGCGCTTCGGACTTGTTCCTGTCCGATGAATTTTTGACCATCAACATCCGGTCCGGAGGAAGCTTCAAATACACAGTCATCCGACATACGTGTCATGATGCCGTCGATATCATGCGCATTAAATGCATCAGCAAAAGATTGAAGGAATTCTTCAGTGATTGGAGTGTTGGTCTGTGCCATAAGCAGCCGGTAAGAGCATCAAAAGGGTCAAAGCACCTTTTCTCATCAAAGATCTTTGTCAGTAAGATAACAAAGAGGCCGAGAACTCATCCGGGGAATGATGAATTCTTTATTAAGCAGCTAATCTTTCGTTGTTGGCGTTATACATACATGCCTGTCCGGGAAATGGATCGACCTGAATAGTTTGGTATTTCAGGTTATATTTGAGTAGCGATGGATGTTTCAATCAACCTAAAATACGAAGAGGAGGCCTTCATACTTGCCTGTGCCAACAAAGAGCGTTGGGCGCAGCAGAAGTTGTATGAAGATCACTACGGAACCATGATGGGAGTTTGTCTTCGCTATGCCAACAATGAAGACGAGGCATTGGACATTCTGCACGACGCGTTTATTAAAATCTTCCGGTCCATCGGCGACTATAAGCCGGGCACCTCGCTCCAGGCCTGGATGCGTCGGATCATGGTCAATACATCAATTGATTATTACCGGAAACAAACGCGGAGGCGGACGGAAGACCTGGATCATGCCTATGGCGTTCAGTCGTATGATCCCAATGCCCTAAGCCTGTGTGCAACCGAAGACATCATCGCATGCATACAAAAATTAACGCCGGCGTACCGTTCGGTATTTAATTTGTATGTAATAGAAGGGTATTCGCACCGGGAGATCGCCGATATCCTCAATATAACCGAGAGTACCAGCCGGTCCAACCTGGTCAAAGCACGGATAAAATTGAAAGAATTGTTGAGTGAGTATAAGCAGGATCCGCAATGAATGATCAATCATTTGATAAATTCATCAAAGAGTCTTTACAGGATTACCGTAAAGCGGACACTCCGGGTGACTGGGGAAGTTTTGCCGAGCGGGTGGCCCGTGAAGTAGACTCCGACCCGGCTGATTTATTTGATGAAGCCGTCCGTGACCGGTTAACACACTATGAGGCGCCTTTTAATGCCAGCCATTGGGATCAATTTGCACACAGACTGGATGCCTCCTTACACGATCAGTACGCGGAGGAACTCGATCAGCACGTTCATTTGTCGTTAAAGGATTACCAGGTACCTTATGCTCCCGATACCTGGCCGGTTCTGGAAAAGAAACTGGTAGCCCACCGCCGTTACGTGCGCAGGCTATATTTTACCAAAGCCATGGAGGTTGCAGCTTTGGTTCTGTTTCTGTTTACGTTCTACCGCTTCTGGCCGGTCTACCATGAATTAATTCAGAAGGGTGAACCACAAGGTCCCATTGCTTCCATACCGAT
>JAGQXC010000161.1 GCA_020436785.1 Saprospiraceae bacterium
AAATTGAAATATTTGGTGCTCCAGAAACTTCCTACCCAGGCTTCGTTCAATGCATCGATGGTGCCGTATTTGTCTTTAAGCCACTGTTGAAAGGCCAATCGGGCTGAAGGACTGTAATCCGGTACGGCCAATGGTTCATTGTCCAGTTGCCATCCCATAATGCGTGGGTCATTGCCGTAATGGCTGGCCAGTTCCTCCGTAATTCTAGCCACAAATTGCCGATAGACGGGATTGGTTATGGAAGCATTGGCCCGGATGCCATGTTCCATCCTGCGTCCATTGCCATCCACCAGGTAAATCTCCGGATATTTCTCTCCCATCCACGCGGGCGGGCATTCGGATGGTGTACACATAACCACCTTTAAACCAGCCTTATCAGCCAGATCTACCGCATGATCCAGCCAAGCAAAGTCAAACTTCCCTTCCTCCGGCTCCAGAAATGCCCACGCGAACTCGGCAAAATGGGTAAAATCAAAGCCAAGCTTCGCCATGTTGTTGAGATCGCGTTCCCACTGGGAGGTATCCCACTGTTCGGGATAGTAAAAGGCGCCAAATTGCATCAGGTCAGCGGGATTGAAAAAAACTGGGGAATTTGATGACGTCGTCGCAGGTTGCTGTGCTGGTAACTGCGCAACAATCCAAACAAAGACCAAAAAAAAGATACATCGATGCATGAACAGTCGAATTAGAAGACTTTAATTTATTCAAAACAACCTGGGTTACGAAATAGGATATCGGAATTAAAACCACCTGTACTGGTTACGGATGCAGTAGCAACCAAATTCTGTTATCTTGTACAGATTGGGTCAATCAATAAGCTAGCTGCAAGTTCTCCTACAAACCTGGCAGAAAGAGCACTGTGTGTGCAACTGGGTACAAATCGGGAGATACAAGTAGCCCTTAATATCATCGAAGTGCGGGAATGTGAAGAATCCTTGCAATATTAGCACATAAAAAATCCACGCCGGTGTTGCATTTAAATGGTGATGTTAGTATTTGATGTTTAGGGACCCAATGAATAAATTGGGAGCTGTTGTGGCTGCCGCCGAGGGAGCCTGCAGAAAGCTTGACAAATAGCAAGTGCTGACCATAGAGAGGGACTGCCGTACTATCTGCGTCCCAAGCCCCGGCGACACATCGCTTTTCTGTTAGCAGAAATGAGTCGTTAAGGTACTCGATTCCATCGTATTACTTTGCCTGAAGCTAGAAAATTGAGAAGCTTTCACAGGATGATCTAGGTAAAATGGTCGGTGCTCATGGTGCCGTCATCGGCCGGTATGAGCGTGATGAAGTTAAGCCTTCCATTGAGATGGCTACTCAGTTAGCTGAAGCGCTTGAAGTATCTTTGGATTATTTGGTTGGTGCTACCGATACACTCCTGGAATCCAGCATCGTCAATCGCATCCTCGATATTCAGAAGCTCAAGGATACAGATAAACAACATGTATTCGCCCTCCTCGATGCCTTATTAAAGCAAACCAAAATGCAGGCGATCTTGTGATGTCGCTTACCAATCAAATGGTGGAAGTGACTTAGGATGAAAGTTTTTCTATTCCTACCTTACCAATGTAAAAAAGAGCTGCAAGTGATATGGTACCAATTAAAATCAATAACCACCAGTAAGGAAGAACCCAAGTTACATAGTATTTTAACGAGTTTATTACATCCCTGTACCAAATACCGGAATGATAGTTTTTTAAATAAGCATCGTCTCCCAATCCCATAATGAAAGTTATGAGAACCATTATTAAAAAACCTAACAATAAATAAGTCATGTACTTTTTCATTTGTTAGCATTTTTATCTGGATCAGCTTGCTCAAAAAGCTTGTTCCAATCAGCAATACTATAATTTGTTTCTCCCACTCTTATACCTGTAAAGTTTCCATCACTATCTGTAGTTATTGAGAAACTAAAACTTGTTATTGGATTATCCTTATTATCACCCCAAAGGCTAGTAAATGGTGATCCCTCATAAAATCCAATTCCTAAAAAAATACTTTGACCGCTTGGATCAGAAATAAAAGCTTCAGTGCTAGGAAAATTATCTCCAGTAAGTTTACCACTAATATCAAGTGTCCCAGATTCTGTATTGGAAGTTATAGAAAAATCCGAGAAAACATCAATAGGTGGTGCTCCAGGTGTTAATGGATTTGCTCCAGCATAGTGTGTATCAAAATTAAAAGTTTTAGAATCACCACTGTTGGAAATAGCAAAATTGCCAATCTCAACACTTGGTGAAGCTGTTCTTTTAAAACCAGGTCGCCATTTATGCCAAGATGGTGAACTCCAAACATTAGTTGATAATGAGGTTTTGTCTGTATCAAAATTAATTTTCTGGTGTACTCTTGCAGAGGCTGATGTGCTTTTGCTATACCCTCTATTATCTCCATGGAATCCACCTCCAAATGTTTTGAATGGAGCAAATGATCTAATAGTGATTGGATACGGTATGGCACCATCAGGATCGATGAATTTGATTGGATTATCAAAAACATAACTATAAGTAGACCAAGCTGGCATCTTCTCCGCTAGCGGATCCACCCCGATAAACCTACCCACACTTGGATCATAGAACCTCGCGCCATAACTGTACAACCCCAATGTTACATCCACATCGTCTAGCTGTTTGAGTACCTCACTGTGCAGCTCCTTGCCATTGTAGCGATAGGCATTAGCCTGATCCTGTGGATCAGGATAGCTGCGCCAATCACCGGTCCACTCTAGACCAAAAGGATAGTAGTGGTGTTCCTGAAGTACCTCTTCAGTCATGGTATCCTTCTGGATGGTACCCTGCAGCCCATCCGCTTTGCGGTTCCTTCGCTTGAATGTCCACCGGACATTCATTCCGCCCGTTGTCGGAAATCGCTCAGTCATTTCAAAGAACGTAACACGGGTGTTGCCCAGGTGGTCCTTAATGAAATACTCAAAGGCTACCCCATTTTCTCCTTGCACCACTCTTCCTTCAGAGTGGTACAATGCACTGAAAGCATCGTTAAGGTACTCGATTCCGTCGTAATAATCTAGTTTTTTTGTTTCAGCTGTTCCCGAAACTTCCTTTGTCAACTGTGTGCCGGTGGCATCGTAGGTAAAATCAATTGTGGTGAGTTCACCGGTAATTTGTGTAGGTAGGTTTAAATGATTGTAGGTGAAGAAAGAGTTGCACTGGAATAAAATAGATATTGGATATTAAATATTTATCTTGAACATTTTTCTTTTACCTTTCTATAATAGGCCTTAGCGTAATTTAACCTCTCCATATCATCATAATCTGGTAGTAGTTCAATAAATATCAAAGTATCTTGATCTAAATAGTTGATAAACAGTTGTATTGCATCACTCTCTCCTCTATATACATCTATGTACTCATTCACGTTCATTTCATTTGTTTGTTTATCTATACTCCATACACCATAACCTGTCATACTGCCATTAAAATATATGGAAACCTTGTTACCAGGTTCAAAGCAATAATTAGCCATGTTAACTTCAAAGTACATAGAATCTACCAAATTGCCATATTGATCAGGAAATATAGTTAACAAGCTATCAAGTTTTTCACCTTCTTTGGAAATTAATTTTTCAAACTCCCAAAATCCATTAATGTTCTTATCGATTTTATGTTGGGGATATTCTGGAAGTAATTTCCACAAATTCAATTCATAATTTGTTTGAGCATTCATCCGAAAATGAAATACAAAAATTATAATAATAAATATACAAATTTTCATTTTTATGTGATGAATTATTGCCAATTAAAATAATCTTATTTTATCAAATAAAATCAAAACTAATAAAATTATCAGTAAAATAACCACCGAAATACCTTTAACAAATAAATATAAATTAAAACTTTTGCTTTTTTTTAAGTCTCGTGCTGCTATAAGTGTAACAATAGTAATGAAAGAAATCAACAAAATTATTTCAATTGTTTTCTCGTTTATCATTTGAATTATTATTTTCTACTCCTTTAGTAACAGCATCTATCACCATATTAGCTCTAGATTTAAAAGTAGCTTCTGTCCCACTAGAATGCTTCGACAATTTATCTAATCCAGAGTTGTCAATAAGTTTATTTACTCCACTAGTCATCAGAAATGAAAATGATTCAATCGCTATTGTTCTCTTCACATTATTATAATTTTCTTCTTTAACTTCAGCAATAATCTGTAATCCCGTACCGGTTTTGGATATCACTTCTCCTGCTGTAATAATCCCTTCGCCTAATGGAGGATTAAATGGAACTACTACTGCGCCAGTCACCTTAGTAACATCCCCTGCAATTTCAATAGTTTTCCCAATATTCCTCACCTTATTTGCGTTTTGGGCATCTTTCCATTCAGAATATCCTGCAATTTCTTGTGCCTTTCCTTCATTTTTTTGGAGTACCCCTATGTAGATATCTGGAAACTCCTGAATCCACTTATGTAATGTAATAATTGTAGGTTAAGGCTTAGATGGCATTCATTGAAACACAGTGTAGTTCTTTAAAATGTTGCGCTATGGACTCAAATAGTGTGTGTTGTTCGCATCATTAGATGAATCTCATTGAGGTAATCTATGTGTCAGATGTAAGAGGTATAAAACTCTGGTGTGTCTTCCAAACAAGTAAAAACCGACAACAATACCGACAACAAAGGCCCAAACAAAAAAGCCAACACACTGATATTCAATGCATTGGCTTTGTAAGTTGGCGGTCCGGACGGGACTCGAACCCGCGACCCCGTGCGTGACAGGCACGTATTCTAACCAACTGAACTACCGGACCGTAGTTAAATTCCAGAATTCAGGGACAGAATCTGAGTCTTCGGACCTGAACCCGCGACTCTCCCGCTCTCAAGCGGGATATTCTAACTAACTGAACTACCGGACCTTCCGTGAAGGTACTCGAAACGCTTTGTTCCAAGCAGGATGCAAATGTAAAACCTCTCCATCAATTATGCAATAGTCGCGAAACGAAAATGTGATTCGATTCAGTTATCCAATTTGGTTGGCCGTTGACGTACCGGATTTACCTTCGAGCGAACGAGAAAACAACCCATGCCTTTCTTGCTGCCAGGACGGTTCGATCACCTGGAGGACCGCCAGAATTCGAGGTGCCTCTTCCAAATCCCGCCCTTATCCATGAATCATTCGGATTGCTTCCGGGCGCGTTCGCCTATACCCCACCTTGGATTGGGCTCCGGGCCCATCACCAATTCAAGCTTACCGCCCCGCAATAACTCGATGGCGGAAAATTTAAAGTCCTGCAACACTTTACCGTTTAATACCGCCGACTGCACGTATTTATTTAGCCGTGAGGCATTCCGGGCTTCGATGGTAAACTTTTCTCCCCGACCATACCGGCCACCCAGGTCAAGCTCAATGTTATCATACAAAGGGCTGCCTATTTCGTAAATAGGGCCATACCGGCAACCACCGTCGGTCTGAAAGAGGCCAATTGACGCCATGATGAACCAGGCGCTCATCTGCCCCTGGTCTTCGTCACCCAGATAGGCATTGGACACCCCGTAGCCATAATAGCGCTCCAGAATGGACCGGCTCCATTTTTGGGTTAACCAGGGCCGATCAACCCAGTTGAAGAGAAACGCAAAATGCATCGATTGCTGATTTCCCTGGACGACCGGATAATCCCAATACTGATCCCTCAACCCATTGTAGCGCGTCTTATCACTCTCGCCAAATCCCCAATGGAGGCGTTCTACAAATTGGTCTTTACCGATTATTTCAGCCAGCGCGGGGATGTCCTGAGGCACAAAAAAGGTCAACTGCCAGGCATTGCCTTCCACATAGTGATGATTGGCACCCGACTTATAAGCATCAAAATCCGGCAACCACTCCCCATCCGCATTTTTCATCCGGGCAAAGCCGGTAGACGCATCCATAATGTTTCGCCAGTAATATCCGCGTTCCAGAAAATCCTGATAATCTTTTGCCTTACCCAGTGCTTTGGCAAATTGAGAAACCGTCCAGTCATCAAATGAATATTCGAGCGTATTGGAAAAGCGGCCTTTATCATACGGGACAAATTGATACTT
>JAGQXC010000162.1 GCA_020436785.1 Saprospiraceae bacterium
AACAAGTCTTCATCCAGACATTAGGTGCCTCACCATACACCAGGTCGACTTCGGCAAAGCGCTCGTTCCAGAAATTTTGGGGATCCAATTTTCTTGTGTTTATTTTATTGCTATTTGCTATTCGCTGTTCGTGATGAACTTGGTTCCTTCTCCCTAGTCCTTTCTTCCTTTTCCCATACCTGCTGATGAGCGCTTCGCCGCTGTCCGCATTGCACCACCCCACACCTCATACCCCACACCTCGTACCCCATACCTCGTACCTCATACCCCATACCCCATACCTCATACCCCCACCCATCTTTATTCCGTCGATCGGTTCAGGAATCGGTCAAAAGGATAGAGGGCCTGGAAAGCTTTCGTGGCATGATCAAGAAAATCGGTTGAGGTTACCAACTTGTCAGGACAATTGTTCGAGGCCAGGAAGCTTTTCATTCGCAGCAATTCGATCTCCGGATGATCTGCCGGATAACCCTGGGGAGAAGTTTTGAGTTTTTCACCTTCGATGGTTCCAAAATAGTGCTGGAAGTCCGGATTTGCCAGGATCTGTTTGAATTCATCCCGGTTGTAATCTATTTCCTGTCGAATGGCTTTCAGCCAGCCGGATTCAGGCAAGTAGGCCCCTCCGGCCAACATGGATGCTCCCGGTTCCAGATGGATGTAGTAGCCGGCACGGCTGTGGATTTCGGATTTCTTCGCGGCCGAAGAAACATGAGCGCCCAAGGCGGTTTTATAGGGAGACTTGTCCTTGGAAAATCGCACATCCCGGTAGATGCGGAAGACACAGTCCTTGGCCCGAAAGTGAGCGATGGAAGGATCAAAGACCGATATGCGGGCAATCAGCGCATCAATAAAGGTCATGAAATCCTCCCGGGCAGCTTCGTACCGCGGTTTGTTGTCCTGAAACCATTCACGGTTATTGTTGTCTTTGAGGTCTTTGAGGAATTGAAAGGTAGATTTGGAAATGGAAGTCATAGTCTGTGGATTTACTTAGCAAAAGGATTTTGGTTTAGAGCCATTTTGTCCATAGGTAACGATCTTTTCCGCGGAATCCCAGCTTACGGTAGACGTTCTGGGCCCGCTCATTTTCGAGATCTACCTCCAAATGAATGGCTTTCAGGCCCAATTGTTCACCGAAACCTATCAGGTATTCCATCGTTTGTGTTCCCAGGCCTTTACCACGGGATTTTTCGTCGATGTACAACTCGTCAATAAATGCATCGCGTCCCATGTATTCAAAACTGAAACCGAAACACAAGGCCGCATAACCGGCAGGAGAGCCATCACATTCAATGACAAAGAGCCGACCCAGATCTTTCTGCTCGAGCATGCTGAGGATCAGGTTGTGTCTCTGATCAGCCATAAAGTGCAGGTGTTCCAACGTGCAAAACGACTCCATCATCTGCAGGAGAATCGGCACATCGTCGTTCGTTGCCCTGCGCCAGCCGGCAGTTGGTGATTCCATTGGTGTTAATCTGTTATTGCGATCAAGATTATTCAAGTAACTTAGGTTTTTCCCGGTGAAATTTGTCAATTTGGTAGCAACATTTGACCAATGTATTTTTTCCTTCCATTCTTATTAGCCTTTGCGACGAGTATGATCCAGACAGACCAGAATAGCTTTGATTGGCAGGGCCATCGCGGTTGCCGGGGCCATTATCCGGAAAATTCCATCCCGGCCTTTCTCCATGCATTGAGCACTCCGGTGACCACGCTGGAGATGGATGCCGCCATCAGCAAAGAAGGTTTGGTGATCATCTCGCACGAACCCTGGTTTAATCCATCCATCTGCCGGGGGCCGCAAGGTGAGCAGGAAGGATTGGAAAAAGTTGCCATCCATGATCTGACCTACGACCAGATCAAACAATACGACTGTGGCTCCTGGGGAAATCCCCGTTTTCCGGATCAGCATGCCCTGAAAACGTATAAGCCTTCCCTGGAGGATGTCGTACATGCAGTGCGTGCATATTGTGCGGATAATCAACGTCCGTTTCCGTCATTTAACATCGAGATAAAAAGCCAGCCTGAATGGGATGGCATTTTCACTCCGGCAGTCGAATCCTTTGCGGACACACTGGTCGCTGCGTGCCGGGCTTTGGATATCCTGTCTGTAACAACGATACAGTCGTTCGATTTAAGGGCTTTAAAAGTGGTCCATGATCATGATCCGGAGGTGACTTTGTCCTTGCTGGTGGAAGAGGATTTTGACCTGGATAGCTTGTTGGATGAACTCGGCTTTGTACCCCTAATCATCAGTCCATACTACCGGCTGTTGACACCGGAAATTGTCCAAGCTTGTCATCGCCGCCAAATGCTCGTTTTGCCCTGGACCGTAAATGAGTTGGATGACATGAGAAAAATGAAAGCTATGGGAGTCGACGGTCTGATTACCGATTACGTCGACCGCATTGAGCAAATCCGGTAAGCAATCCGGTAAGCAATCCGGCCGTCAAATTCTTTTAAGCCGGGCGTACATCCAGGCATCCAGGTAAATTCCATCTTTATAATAAGCCTGACGCATCAGGCCTTCCTTCGAATAGCCGGCTTTGACCAGGACCCTGGCCGATGCCGGGTTGTGCAGAAAAACATGAGCTTCCAACCGGATCAATGGAGTATGTTGGAAGATCATGGCCGAAAAAGCATTGACGACTTCGCTCATCAGGCCCTGACCTCGGAACGGCTCACCTATCCAGTAGCCAAAACCGGATTTATGGCTGGTTATCCCGTATTCATACAACAATCCGATACCACCGATGACTCGATCTTCCGGGTCGGTGATCATCCAGTTGACGTGCAGGTCGTGATTGGATTCCAATTCACGGTTGATGGTGATGAATTTCAGTGCGTCAGCCTGCGAATAGGGGTAGGGGATCAGTAAAGTATTGGCATAAATGTCCGGATCATTCAGGTATTCAATCAAGCGGGATACATCGTCTGCGTGGATTTCACGTAAACCCCAGCGCGGAGTGCTCAAGCGTATATACTCCATGGCACGGATTAATCCTTGAAAATCTTTACTTCTCTTTTATCCGGTTTTGTATAACCACGGTACATACCCGGAGAATTAAAAACCATGGCAAAATTACCCTGAGGGTCCACGGCAATGATCCCTCCTTCACCTCCGGCAATGCCCATCTTATCAAAAATGACTTCGTGCGCAGCTTCTTCCAGGGATTTGTGCTGGTACATTTTGACGGCGGCAATGTCATGCGCAACGGTATAACGAATGAAGAATTCTCCATGGCCGGTGCAGGAAATGGCACCGGCCAGATTATTGGCATACGTGCCGGCTCCAATGACAGGTACATCGCCAAAGCGGTTGTAATGTTTGTTGGTCATACCTCCGGTGGAAGTGGCCGCTGCGACATTCCCAAATTTATCGAGAGCAACTGCCCCCACCGTGCCATGTTTCATTTCCGGTGTCATGGCTTCCTGTTTTTTCTCTGCTTCAATGGCTTGCTGAAGCGATTTCCAGCGCCGTTCGGTATAGAAATAAGATGGATCGACCACCTCGAGACCTTGTTCAGCAGCGAATTGTTCGGCACCACGGCCTGTCAGAAAGACGTGTTCGGATTTTTCCATCACCGCCCGGGCAGCCGCGATGGGACTTTTGATATTGGTCAGTCCTCCTACCGAGCCGGCATTTAAGTCCCGGCCATCCATGATGGAGGCGTCCATTTCATTTTTACCATCATGGGTGAACACAGCACCCCTGCCGGCATTGAACAATGGGTTGTCCTCCATCGTCTGAACGGCGGCTACGATGGCGTCCAGAGCAAGGCCGCCTTCCTTCAGGATCTTTTCTCCGGCATCCAGTGCGGCATTCAAAGCGGCCCGGTATTCGGCCTCCAGCGAATCCGACAGGTCTTCGCGGAGAATGACTCCGGCTCCTCCATGAATCACCAGGACGTATTCCGGTCTGGAAGCCGGGGCCTGCTGCTCATCCATGTCCATATGTTCGGGATGTGGTGAATCACACGTGACGAAGATACCCGCTAAGGCCATTAAAAAACAGAACATCTTTAGGGACATGGTAATTTTTTTATAAAAATACGAAATTCCCATGCTTGACTTCTGCCTCGGAGTGGGCCGGGCAGGTACTATTGAATGCCGGCGAGATGAAGCATTACGCTGGGTCGTTGTACGGATTCCCTTATCTTCGCACCCGGATAATTTGAATTGAACGCCTATGAAAATTTTAATTGTTGGTGGCGGTAATATGGGACTTACCTATGCCAGGGCATTTCTTCGCAGCCATTTGTGCAGCGAGGAGGACCTGATGATCCTGGAAAAAGCTGAACGCAAACGTGGCGAATTGGCCAGTATGAAGGTCGGCCACATCCATTTGGAACCGGAAACCTGTCTTCCGTTTGCCGACCTGATCATTTTAGCAGTTAAGCCCCAGGATACCGGTGAATTATTTGCACAGCTGAAGCCGCACCTTGATGCCGAACAGGTCGTCCTCAGCATCATGGCCGGGATACCAATTGCCAAGATTAATGCGGAACTGGGAGTTCATAAAGTCATTCGGGCCATGCCTAATTTACCGGCTCAAATCGGAATGGGAATGACCGTGTTTACGTCGGCTCCTGCCATCACCCGTATCGAATTGGTTACGGTTCAGAATCTCCTGAATACTACCGGGAAATCCATTTATGTCGAGAACGAAACCATGATTGATGCGGCCACCGCCATATCCGGGTCGGGACCGGCTTATGTATTTTATTTCATGCAATCCATGATGGAAAGTGCGGCCTCAATGGGCTTTTCCGTTTCCGAAGCCGAGTTGTTGGTGAGTACTACCTTCCTGGGCGCTATTGAACTTTATATGAAAAGCGACTTTAGTTGTGCGGATTGGATTCAGAAAGTTGCCTCACGCGGGGGGACCACGGAAGCGGCTTTGGCATCATTTGCCGGACACACGGTCAATCGGCACATCGGTATGGGCCTCGAAGCGGCCCGGGAACGGGCAGAAGCTTTGGGTAAACCACTGACTTAATGGGTCTTTCATGGAGGTGAAAGAAACGGCTAGACGGTCGCAGCCTGTACCTTGTGGATGGAGGTCGAGCGGTCTTTTTTTATGATCTGATAACCGTAGTAGATGCTGAGTAAACCCAACAACTCAGTGACATACAATACTTCCACATATCCCATACGGGTGAAGGAGCCGCCGATGCCGGGCAGTAAGGCGCCGATTGCAATAAATACATTCCCCAGAAAACGAACATCGTTGCGTGCGTCCCGGTAGTATTTTATTGCGGAATAGATGGCGCCTCCAAACAGGAACACAAATGAATAAAGATTAATCAAGGGAGAAAAGTAGCGGACCCATTGCCAGGTAAGTGCTTTTCCACTTAATCGTCCGTCTGCCAGGACCGTAGTATCGACCGGGCTGAGCACAACACAGATGGCAGCAATAACAATAAGACTGCTAAAAACGATGCCCAGTAGCCGCGCGGGTTTGGGCTTCAACAGTAAATAAACGGTGCCTTGCGCCAAAGGAAATCCACCCAACAATGCTCCCACAATGTACCAATAGGTGACATTCCAGGACATCACACCAAAGAGCGTGTTGATGGATTCCGCCAGTGTACCCATACCATAGGTCAGCACACCCAGCATCCACCACAGCAGGTATTGGGCTGATTTCTTGGATTGGTAATGCCGAAAGATCTGGATGAAAAAATAAATGGCCAGAATGGTGGTTAAAATCGGAATAAAATGAACCCAGTGCATGGACAAATGGTCTTTACTCCAAATCTACAGGGGTATTGGAGTAAAAATCCACTTATCCGTGTCAGGTTTTTGTCAAATTCACGGATTCGGGTAGATTCAACACTCCCTGAGCTTGCTCTTCAAAGGCAGCAATCCGCGCTTTTTCCCAGGCGACACGGTCATGATCGATGGCAAGCACGTGAAGGTATCCGAGGATGGCCAATGCGACCAATCCGGCAATCGACCACCATCCAAACAAGATAAATGACGGGATCAACAACAGGATCCAGAAGATCAGCGATATAAAGGTACCCGACCCCCATAGTACCGGAGCATAAAACGGACCGGGCTTAGCCCAGGTCCCGGTGATCCGGTAGCCAATACTTAGGGGTAAGCGATGGATCAGGCTTCCGGGCCAGCTGAGCCAGTACCACCAAGATCGCTTTAACTCTGGCCCATGGTGATCAAGATTTTTTAACAGCCCGGTCAGGCTGGCTTTGCGATCGGCTTCCATTTCATTGACGCGGGATGCCCAGTATCTTTCCCGGTCATAGGTATCGGGCCGGTGGGACACATTGGGTAAAGAATGCCAAAAATGTACGGGCCGGTCCAGCTGGCAAAGTTGATTGAACAAGTGCTCATCCTGATCGTGGTTCACATGCGTGACCAGTGGGCGCATCGACGCTTCAATCGCTGCGGTCAAATGACGCACTCCACGCTTGTTTTCCGGATCCTCTTCCTCGAGAAAAGATCTGGCTGAAAGAGGTTGCCCTACTTCGATCATTACTTCCGAGCGCCAGCGACCCACTTCAGTGTAATTTACACCGATGGGTACGATGGGGATATCAGTAAGCTGTTCCATTTCCATTGCCCCAAATACCATCCTGGCCAGGCCTTTCTGGATAGGCCTCAATTTCTTTTCCAACCGGGTGGTTCCTTCGGCAAATACGGTGACTACTTTTCCCTCTCCCAACCAACGATAGACCTGAGCAAAGGTCGCATGATTGTTACGCAAACTGCTGAATCCGTCACGAAAGCGATAGATGGGAATCTGGTGGGTGGAATTCAATAAAAAATTGACCAGGGGATTAACGAAAACATCTCCACGAACCAGAAAATAAAGTGATCTCGGCAGAAAACAAGCCAATACACATGCTTCCATAAAAGAACTGGGATGATTAACGGCCAACATCACCGGTCCTTTTGACGGTATGCTGCCCCGCATGTGTAAATAGATCTTGCGGAAATAGATCCGGAAACCCAAACGGGCAAATGGCCTCAAAATGAAATACAACATAACCCTACGCTGATCGAAGCGCTAAAATAGGTATTCCTGATCACCTAAGCGGTCTATCGGGCGGATTTGGTACTTTTGCGCGTGATGAAAAAGCATTATCTGGTGGTCATCGGAGGTTGTACCGGAGTCGGAAAAACCGGTCTGGCAGTTCAGTTGGCCCGGCACTGGCAAACAGCCGTCATCTCAGCGGACAGCCGGCAAATCTACCGGGAGTTGCGGATCGGTGTGGCCAGACCATCGCCGGAGACTCTCGCAACGGTGCCTCATCATCAGATTGCCGATCATTCCATCGAAGCACCCTACGATGTGGCGCACTACGAGAAGGAAGTTCTCGTATTATTGGACCGGTTGTTCCAGTCCAATCCGGTCGTAATTCTCGTAGGAGGGACCGGCTTTTATCTCCGGGCAATCCTGGAGGGATTGGATCCTTTGCCCGCCAACGACCCGGCCATTTTAGCTCAGATCCAGTCAACCCTTGAGAAGGAAGGATTGGCTGCATTGCAAGAGGAAGTTCTAAAGCGCGATCCCACTGTCGCAGGCCAGATGGATCTCCAGAATGCCCGTCGGGTGGTGCGGGCGTTGTGTGTGATGCGGCAAACCGGGCAACCCATCTCGGAATTATGGAAAGGTAAGGCTGTGGATCGGGATTTCGTAGCCATACCTCTGCTACTTGATTTGCCCCGCGAGGACCTGTATCATCGGATCGATCAACGGGTAGATGCGATGATGCAGGAGGGATTGCTGGACGAAGTACGGAGCCTGTTGCCTTACCGGGGTTTACCCGCGCTTGAAACGGTGGGCTATCAGGAGCTTTTTGATCATCTGGAAGGCAAGACGGGCCTGGTAGAAGCAGTGGAATTAGTCAAGACCCATACCCGCCAATACGCAAAAAGGCAGGTGACCTGGTTTAAAAAGTATTTTCCGGCAGAACGATTCTCACCGGAAGATGTTAAGGCAATATTGAATTACATCACCGACCAAATGGAAACTTATGAACGAGAGCATCTGGCATCGTGATTTTACCCTTGAGGATTTAAATACCATGGCAAAAGGATCCATGGTGGAACACATCGGAATCGTGTTCACGGAAATTGGAGCGGATTACCTCGTCGCTACCATGCCGGTGGATGCCCGGACCAAGCAACCAATGGGTTTGTTGCATGGAGGGGCATCCGTAACCCTTGCCGAAACGATGGGAAGCATGGGGGCCTGGCTGGCCCATCCAAAAAGCGAGGAGATGCTTTCTGTCGGTCTCGAAATTAACGCCAACCATTTGAAAGCAGTTACCTCAGGGACGGTTACAGGCAAAGCGTCACCCATCCGGCAAGGCAAAACCGTACAGGTTTGGAGAATTGATATATCGGATGAAAGCGGAGATCTGATATGTACCAGCAGAATCACCATCATGGCTTTGAAATCAAGATAATTGGAGGGAAGAAACATGATTCAGTGATTTGAATCGTTATTATTAATCAAATGCAATACATCCAAAAGCTCGTTTTTTTAGTGTTGGTACTCAGCTTCCTCAGGATGCAAGCCCAACAGGATTTTAACATCCAGTTGGTCGGTCATGTGCAATACCCTGATTCGGAGTTTAGCGATGTGTGGGGATATGTGGATGGAACCGGGCACGAATATGCCATCATCGGGGCTACGGACGGTACCTTGATCTATGATCTGAGTGACCCCACCCATCCGGAGGAACGCCAATTCATTCCCGGAGCTTCTTCCATCTGGCGGGATTTCAAAAGCTATGGAAACTACATTTACGGCATTGCCGATCAGGGAAAAGATGGGTTGTTGATCATTGATATGAACCGGGCACCGGAGGAGATAACCTGGACTTTCTGGAATGATAGCATTACCGTTAAAGATAATGAAGGGAACCCGATTAGGAAGGGAACGCTGGACCACTGTCACAATCTTTATATCGATGAAAATGGATTCTTATATTTTGCCGATTGTGCCAACGTTCACCGGGGTAACCTCATCCTGGATGTAGGCAAAGAGCCGGGGATACCGGTTTTTGTCAATGTGTTTAATGAAGTTCTTTCTCACGACATCATCGTACGCCACGATACGGCCTACAGTTCCGACATCTACGCCGGTCAGTTCTCGGTTTGGGATGTGCGGGACAAAATGCATCCCATTAAACTGGCAACCCAGCCCACTAGTTCCGAATTTACCCACAATGCCTGGCTGAGTGATGATGGTCAATTCCTGTTTACGACGGATGAATTGGCAGAAGCCTATGTGGGTGCCTATGATGTCAGCGATCCCAACGACATTCGTTTCCTTGATAAATACCGCCCGGTGAACGCGGAAACTAAACAGGTTATCCCGCATAATGTACATTATAAAGACGGATTTCTGATCACTTCGTATTATACGGACGGACTGAAAATCATTGATGCTCATCGTCCTGACCTCTTGGTGGAGGTAGGGAGTTTCGATACATACCCCGGGGAAGATGGCGGCTACCATGGAGACTGGGGCGCGTACCCCTGGTTGCCATCCGGGCTGGTTTTGGTTTCGGATATTGAGAGAGGTTTGTATGTATTCCGTCCGGAATACCGCCGAGCCTATTATGTCACCGGACACGTCACGGATGCGGCGACCGGAGATTTTCTGCAAGACGTCCGGATCACCGTCGCAGGAGATCGGCTGGATCCATTCCGGACCGATGCGACCGGACAATATCAGTTGGGTTTTGTGGAAGGAGATACGTTGCACATCGAATATTACCTCCCGGGTTATGAAACCGTCGAACGTACCTTGATCGCGGAGGCCGGAACGACATTGTTGGAAAATATTGCTTTGCAAGCCAAATCTCTGGTATCCTACCAGGTCCAGGTATTGGAGGCAGGTTCCCTGGGAAGCTTGGAGAATGCCATTGTGCGCTGGGAGGATCGTGAATACATCCGGGAAGACCTGACCGGAAAGAATGGAATCATTCAGGTTCAGCTTCCGGTTGGAGGATACGAAATGGTGATAGGCAAGTGGGGTTATATCACTCAACACATACCCCTTGAACTTGCTAATTTGAATGAACCATTTGTCGTGACCTTGCAACCGGGCATTGCCGATGACTATTCACTGGATTTGGGTTGGGAGGTGAGTGGAACAGCCACCAGAGGACATTGGGTGCGCGAAGTGCCGGTAGGTACATTTTTTGGGGGCGAATCATTGAATCCGGGAATGGATAGTGATGACCCCGGGAAGGAGTGTTACCTAACCGGAAATGGCATCGGACCAGTTGGAGCTTTCGACCTGGATGAGGGGACCACCAGACTGCGTTCTCCGGCCTTTTCCATTCAACCAGGTCAATCGCCTCTTTTAGGGCTAAAACTTTGGTACCGGGTCGAGTCAGGAACACCGGACAACGATACGCTAAGGGTTTTCCTTGAGGATTCTCAGGGAGAACTTATTCTGTTGGATGCATTTGTGCAAACCTGGCCCGGCTGGCAATCATTCTCCTATGATTTGTCAGGGCTGGAAGATGGCGTGTACCGTTGTGTCATCGAAGCCAACGATTTACCTGGCCAGGGCTTGGGTAATTTGGTGGAAGCGGCAGTAGACGATTTTAAGGTTCAGCATGCGGCGGTAAGCAGCATTCCGGAATCCTGGCTGGCAACCCTGACCTGGGACTTTTACCCCAATCCGGTAGGAGATTTAATGCATGTTCGTTACCGGTTGGACCACGTGGATGGCCCGGTGATGCTTCAGCTTTTCAATACCCAGGGTCAGGTGGTATTGGAGCAAACGATTGGTTCCCAAGAGGAGGTAAAGATCCCGGAATACCTGCCTGATGGCGTGTATGTGGCGGTATTATTAGGGCCCGGATTTACTTCAGCAGCTCGCAAACTGGTGATCCAACATTGATCGGATCAATTTTTTTAAGTTAGCAGTTTACACTTTTGGTAAAACATTCTATATTTGCCTCCGCTTTCGCCGGAAGCAGGGGAAAGATATTCATTAAGTTGGCCCATTCGTCTATCGGTTAGGACGCCAGATTTTCATTCTGGAAAGAGGGGTTCGATTCCCCTATGGGCTGCAAGCCAGGAAGGAGTTGCCAAAAAGTGACTCCTTTTTTTATTGGATTCCGTTCAGAGAACCCATAGCGCAGCCCATAGGTGTGCTGCGGAAGCGGCACCAGCGCGGGAACGCGCTGGAATCGAAGTTTATCCCGCGAAGGTTTGGAGCGGGGATTCCCCTATGGGCTGCTAGTAAGGAAGGAGTTGCCAAAAAGTGACTCCTTTTTTTATTGGATTCCGTTCAGAGAAC
>JAGQXC010000011.1 GCA_020436785.1 Saprospiraceae bacterium
GGCATGTTGGGACGATGCGACCGGCGTGGTCACGGAGAGGCCCCAGGGTTCGATATGCAATGGAGACACCAGAGTCAGCCAGGTATGGCGGTAGATCCCGGAGCCCGAATACCAGCGGCAATTGACCCCTTCATTTTTCACCTGTACGGCTACGACATTGTCCTGGCCTGCCGGGAGCAGAAAGGGCGTAATGTCAAACCAGAAAGAGGTGTAACCGTTGACATGATTGCCAACTCGTTGGCCGTTGATCCAGACCTCGGCGACCATGTAAATGCCGTCAAACTGAAGATAGGCCATTTTACCGGCGTCCTCCTTGTCGATCGTAAAATGCTTGCGGTACCAGCCGGTTCCTCCCAGGGTGTAGCCGGTGCGCATCTTTCCAATTGCCTCTTTGGAAAATGGACCGATGACGGTCTCACCGTTCTGGCCGGGCAGGTCCTCGATGCTCCAGTCGTGGGGCAGGTCGAGCGGGCGCCAGGTCTTATCTGCAAAATCTATGGCTTGTGCACCCGGAAGTTCGCCAAGTTGAAACAACCAGCCTTGGTCGAAAGAATTTGTACGGTTTGATGGTGTGGACGGGTTGGTGTGGCAAGAAATGATCAACTGCCCACTTATTGTCAGGCAGGTCAAAAAAAATAAATATCGAACACGGTACATGGCTTAAAAGTTAAAAACAAGGATGGAAACAGCCCTGAATTCAGAAATTGCACACACATTAAATTTAAAACAAAGGAATTGAGATCCTAACTTACGGGCAATGATTTTAATTACATGCAACCGGCAAACTTATTGATAAAATAAGGGCAGCATTTAACAGGTACCTTGACGCATTCAATAATAAAATACCATCCGTTTGGGAACGCCATTCTCCATGACTTCCGTTTCGGCTGTTCCTTGGGGGTGTTTGGGCATGGCGGGTAGAAACTGGACCATTAATTCCGGGAGATCTTCAACGTTAAATAAACCGGATGTCGCTGCAATGAGCCGAAAACTGCCTAGCATATCTCCTTTTAGGAAGTAGATTCCTTCGTTTTCCATAAATGAAATATTCCCAAAAAACCTGTGCCGATAATCCCTCTGATACCTGCCTATTTCCGTAGGAGTCAGTGGTGCGCCTGACGTCGGAGCTTCAACTTGCGGCAACGTGGTCAGGTCCGGATCGGAGCTGATGGGACCAGTTTCTGCATTCAGAATCAACTGGACCAAATGCTTAATATTTCCTGATCGCTCCGATTGGTTGAGGTAGGTGTTGACATTATGGACCACAACAAGTCCGGATTCAGGAAAAACAAATAACCGTTGTCCGCCCAACCCGCTGGCATAATAGCAGGGTTCGGTGTACGTATCCTGTTCCACCCACCATAAATAGCCATACCCCTCCCGTTCCTCAAAACCAGGTAGATCGGATGAATACATGGTAGTGCTTTTCCGGATCCATTTTTCAGGAATGATTTGTTTGCCCTGCCAAAACCCATGTTGCAAATAAAGCTGTCCAAATCGAGCCAGGTCCCTGGCTGACATTTTGAAAAGATACGCCGGATGGACCGATTGGGGTTCGAATCTGAAATTCATGTCTTCCATTCGCAAATCCTGCATACCAAGCGGTCGGGCAAGGTCCTGCATGACGGCATCAAAAAAGTGAATGTGGGCGGCTTTTTCGATTATGGTCAAAAGGGTATTAAAATCCCAGTTGTTGTAAAAGAAAGTTTCACCAGGCCGGCTGCTTCCTCGCTCTGGCCGATTTTCTTTCATTCCGCTCGGCTCATAGGCAGCCGGATGGTAGATGCCGGAACGGGCAGTAAGCAGGTCCAGTACGCGGGCCTGTTTTTCCTGGGGAGTGAGCCCTCCTTTATCATCGATACCCAGCTCTTCCAGCGTCGCATACAGATTTACGTCGCCGCGGTCGGCATAAATACCATACATCGCACTCATAATACTTTTACGCATGGAATGGCACATGAACCGCCGACTTACATCTCCCATCGCCAGCACCACCTTTCCATTCCGGATTACCATCAGTGTTGCACTGTTCATTTGGTTAAATTGAGTTTTGACTTTTTCCAAACCGGTGGCATCAAAACCCGCCTGCTCTGGGTCGTCATATTGCATCCAATCAAATCGGGTGATTTGGGCGGTGCACGCCTGGAGGCACAGCACGATCATCAGGGCATGGATCCATTTCCTGTTCATTTTAGTCGTATTTAAAAATTGAATAATATGTTTAGCCGGGCAGCCGTTGCTGTTTCTTATAAAAAAGGACCAGGGCGGCACCGGTGAAAAGCAATACCGGGGCGATGTACAATGGAAGTTCAATCTGATGGGGGAAAATCCCTGACCATTCCAGTAAGATGCCAGTGCAAAATCCGAAACCGGCTCCCATCAACGCCATCCCTATCCGCAGGGCCTCCTCCCGAATATTGCTGCGATAGTCTGCCGGGTTGAGACCTTTGTCCAGCAAAGCCATTTTTTCCTTGTAGCGCATTTGGGTCGAAACGTAGTAAATGACACAAATGAGTAGAACAACCGAAAAAACCATGAGCGCGATTCCTATGAGTTCCATGATACCAATTTTGGTTTTTCAATAGTAATGACGGGCTAGACCCGGGAAGTGGTTACAAAAATATTTATGTAACCGGTTCGGTGGCTTCGCCCGTCTTATTTTTAGAACATGCGAAATGACCGGGATTTAATAGCGAAGATTTTGGGATCTGGCTCAGAAAGGGCCCTTACCCAGTTGGTGCGCAGGCATGAGCAAAGCACATTTAATCTGGTCTACCGGATATTGATGGATCAGGAAGAAGCGGAGGAAGTAGCCCAGGATGCTTTTCTACAGAGTTTTAAGGAGTTGCACGGCCTGCAGGATTGGTCGAAATATAAGTCCTGGTTGCTGACGATCGCCTACCGGAAAGCCATCGATAAGGTTCGGCTGAAGAAAAGGATCACCACCGAATTGACCAATCTGGATACACAGCAAGGGAAATTTTTAAATCCGCCGGACATCGTGGAGAAAATGCAGCAAATCAGGCTCAAACAAGAACTGGAGTTGTTGATGGACAAATTATCAGAACTAGACCGTGGCCTGATACGCTGTTTTACCTGGAAGAATTTAATATTCCGGCAGTTGCCGATGCGACCGGATTAACTGAGAGCAATGTAAAAATACGACTTATGCGAGCCAGGACCTTTTTGAAAAAAGAACTGGAAAAGCGTCATTTAACCAAAGAAGATTTATACTGAACATGAAGGAATTACCTGAGGACAACCTCGAAAAAGCACTCAGATCACTGGCGTATAAATCGCCATCTCCCAATTTCACGGGAAGCGTGCTTAGCCGTGTACGGCAAGAGACGAACTTATTGCATCAAAAAAAAGACTACCTGCCGCTCATTCCAAAGTATTTGGTGGGTGGCTTTGTGTTTGTAATGATCGTTTTTGTTTTATTGTTGGTGCCGCAATTCCATTTAATCCGGCTAAATCCTCACCATGGGACAGTTGTCGTCCTATGGACAATCCTGCTTACTTTATTTGGCATGGTGGTCTTAATGGCACTGGATCGGATGATCCGGTGGGCCATAACTTAGTTCAGGATTTTTGATGAATTTGGTCGTGAGGTGCTCTATTTGAATTCCGGGGACTGGATAGAAAATCTGACTTCCTTGGAATACCATAAAGGTCATTGGCGCGTCTATCAGTACAATGAAAACGACTTATTGCAATACCATGTGGAA
>JAGQXC010000163.1 GCA_020436785.1 Saprospiraceae bacterium
CCATAAATCGTCTGGATTGGATCCTGTCCACCTTCCTCGATGATTTTCTTTCGCAGATTTTTAATGTGACTGTACACCAGATCGAAATTATCGGCAAGGTCCATGTAATCCCCCCATAAATGCTCGGCAATGGCTGATTTCGTCACCACCCGATTTTTATTGATGATCAAATACATCAAAAGATCGTATTCCTTCCGGGTTAATTCCAGATCTTTCCCACCCATTCGAACCAGTCGTTTTGCGGTATCTATCTCCAGGTTACCATGGGTTTCCCGGGTTGATTCCGGATAGACACGCCGGCGAAGCAACGCTTGCACCCTGGCATTCAATTCGGAAAAATGGAAGGGCTTGGTCAGGTAATCATCAGCTCCCAGATTTAACCCGGCCACCTTATCATCAACGGCGTGGCGGGCCGATAAGATGAGCACTGCCACAGGTTTGTCCAATGCTTTTATTGTCTCTAAAAGATCGAATCCATTTCCGTCCGGTAACATCAAATCCAGTATGACCAGATCGTATTCATAGCTATCCAGTTTCATCTCCGCCTCGGTCAACGTACCGGCAATTTCACAGACGTAGCCCATTCCCCGGAGGTGATTCCGGATGTTGGTTTGCAATTGCTGGTGGTCTTCAATGACCAGGATTTTCATGATCTATCGTTTTCTATACTCAAACGCCAAGTAAAAATAGATGCTCAATCTGGAGAAAATCTGAATTCAGGGTAATACATGTAAACCTTCCCATTGGATGTTCCATTGACCATTCCTGGGAAAACCAGGAAATTCTTTGGTTGATCCATCCCAGCCTCCGGCCATCATCGCAACCGCTGTTAATAAACCACCATTGCCCGGGAGATAAATTTTCAGACGCTGATCCTGGAAATTATGGCCGTTGACCAGATAGGTGTTTTTTGGAGAATCCATTAACAACCAGTCGACCGCGTCATCCGGATGATCGAGTCGGGCTGCCGCCATCGCCAACAGCGGAAAGTCCCAGCCCCACATCGTCTCCCACTGCCATCCCTGTTTAATGGTCTGGTAGGTCTTTTCCATCACGGACAGGTCTACAGATGAAGTTGGAGGTAACATACCCAATAGGCCGGCAACGATGGGGTGGTCACGCCTCTTGTCAGGATTTGAATAAGCGTCCGGGCTGGTGGTTACCGGTAAATAACGGCCGTCCTGTTGCGGAAGAGGAGCCAGTTGATCCAGCACCCTTTGCCATACGGTATCCGGAGGCAGTCCGAGACGTTCCTTCCAGCATAGCGCCGTTTGCAATCCCCACCTCCAATACGCCAGTTCAAAGGCTGGGTCATCGGTTTCTAAAGCCGGGAAGATCTCCTGGGCCGGGATCAGCGGATGCTGAAGATGATACTTGCCGTCATCGGCGTTTTTACAGGGAAAAGAAGCCATAAAATCCGCCGTTGCAAAAACCAGCTCCCCGTATTTCTCCAGGGTCTCTGCATCCGGATGCTGGCGATACATCAATTCGGCAAAATAGATTGGATGGGGTTGCTGCCAGATAAGGAATTCACCGACACTGGAAGGGCTGGAAATCCCGGCGGGTCCGGTCATCTTAGGCCAGCGAACCCCGGCATAGCCTTGCCGCTGGGCAACCGCTCGGGCCCGACCCTGGATTCCATCGTACCACGGCAGGCTCTTCTCCAACCATTCCGGCCTGCCCCATAAGGCAAAATGAACACCGTGCCACCAATGCATCTCCAGATGAAATTTTCCATACCAGCTGTTGCCGGTCAATCCGGTCTCCTGTGGTGGCAGCGATCCGGCACACTGAATCCGGGTTAAATACTGGGAAAGGATGACCCGCCTTTCCAATTCAAATGCCCGCGGATCCGTACACTGAGAAAAATCAACAGCACCGCCGGATTCCCAGAAGGCTCGCCAGGCATCTTGGGTTTTATGGAGCGCTTTCCGGAAAGACATGAAAGCTGGAACCTTCTGTTCCTGGCTGAAACGAACCGTGGCTTCCAACCAAACCGCTGATGATGCAGGCTCCAGTATGAATTCATGAGGCCCGCGACGCACCAACCTGCCATCGTTCCAGGTGCATTGAACGGCGTAACGGGCACTATCCAGGATACGCAGGATCTGCGCCTGATGGGCGGCTGAATCCACCTGCTGCGAGGTGTGTGCCAAGGGATGATCCCAGTCGGCACCCGGACAAACATGACAATTGGCTGCAAAGGGAAAGCGGAGCCGGATTTTTAACTGCCCTGCCCGGATCAACCCGGATTTGATCCGAAAAGCTACGGCATCTTCACCTGGCAAAACCAGGGTCGTAACCTCCACCGGTTCTCCTTCAAAGGAAAATGAACTGGTTATGATCCCGGACCAAAGATCCAATTCCTGATGGACCCCGGCCAGGTCAGGGATAGCGGCGATGGTGCCATCTTGGTGGAGCAATTCCAATCCCAGGAGTCCCAGATGCAGGCGCTGCGGATTACTGCGATACCACTGGACCGCTTCTCCACGGCGTCCTTCGCCGGATTGGGTCGCATAAGACACCTGGTGATCTGCACAAGTTATCAGGGTATCCAATGTTTCTGCATAAAGAAATTGCTGGGGATTGGTCATCTTATGCCAGCCCCATTGAGCTTGTGTCGTTAACGCTATTCCGTTTGCATAGGCCTCCGGAAAACTCTGCATACCGGTGACATCCACGGTGAAGGCAAATTCACCGTTTCCAACGGTTAGCGATCCCATCGTATCCACGTGGTCCAGGACAATATTGTGTCGGGACACCAACGCATGCCGGTCGATTGAGCCGGTTGGATTGCATTGCCAAAGAACACAACCTCCAAAAAGCAAGCAAGCATAGTAAATACAATCACTCGCAAACCACCCTTTTCCCTTTCCTTTTCCCTTCAATTCATTTCCCTTTTTCTCAATGGTATTAACGCGACCGGGCCCAGCAATCCGGAAGGCAATGGTTTCCATTCTTCTGCGGTGAATAATCCGTCTTTCCCACGATTTTCTGGACGTCTGGCGGGAAAATTGACATTGTAAAAGCGCTTCCAGAACAGGTGGTTGCGGTCCAGGTCGATGATGCGGTTGGCCATCCGGTTGGTCACCTCAATGACCAGTTCATTGTCTGCTAAAAAGGCATCCGCAGGGATATCGAGGCGATAAGTTGGACCAATCAAAGTTCCGAGTTTTTGTCCATTCAAACGTACAACGGCAGAATTTGCCACCTGACCAAGCCGTAATCGCCAGGCATCCGGTTGACCTTCGGGAAGACGGAAATGAGTGGCATATTTCCCTGAGCCGGAAAAGGAAGCATACTCTTTTCCAGGCAAATCGGTCCAGGAAATCAATGTTGTAAGCGTTTGATTCGCTGGAAGTTGTGGGCCTCCCCGTTCAAATTCAAGTGTCCAGGGCCCTTCCA
>JAGQXC010000164.1 GCA_020436785.1 Saprospiraceae bacterium
CAGTCAATACCAGAAGAAAAGTTAAAGGATCTTCGTTGCAGGTTAACTGGATGGATGCGTACATCACGAGAACATCCATCGTAACTAGGGAAGGTTAATGGGGTCAGTATTTAATCAATTTGATGGGTACCCCGGAATAACCGTTTTGATCGGTTAATACCAACAGATACATTCCATTCTCCAATTGCCCAAGATCCAGGCGGATGGAGGTTTTGTGGTGGATTTTCTGCTGCTGGACCAGAATGCCCTGAAGGGAAAACAGCGAGAGTTGTAATTCCGGATAGGCTTCCTTCAGATCGATTTGGACAAAGTCCTGCGTGGGATTCGGATAAACGCGAACGGAAGCCAAAGGGTCTGTTTTCTCAATGCTCGAGGTTACCATAACATAACAATCGCTGGTGTCCAGGCACCCGTGTTTCGCTACTTCCACGGCGAAAGTCCCATCGACCTCCGGGGTGAATAGACGATCGGTCGCTCCGGTAATGGATTGGTATTGATCTGTACAATTGAACCATTGGTACGTGGCATCCAGTTCACGGGAAGCAATGGTGTTGAATTTGATCGTCAACTCCGTATTGATACGGTTTATACGCAGGGTGGTGATCCTAAGTCGACCATAGCCACCCATGGGCGGCAAGGTATCGTAATAGATGCCACCTTGCTTTCGATAGGCTTGTTGCAGGTAGATGCTGTCACCCTGGCAAATGGTTTCAACCTGATAATTTACCCGGGTGGTGGACGTATCCAAGACGATTACCGGAATGGACATGGAATCCACGATGATCGGGTCGCAAAGGGAATTATAGACCTTTAGCTTAACCTCCTTAATACCCGGCTGATCGTAGGTATGCACCACATTGATGTTGTTGTAATGGGCGCCGTCATCGAATTCCCAATAAAACGAATCGGCATTAATGCTATAATTGGAAAAGAAAACCTTGGCATTGTTTTCATCCGGATTAAAGATTGACGCCTGCGGCATGTAAGTAAATTGAGCGGTTGGCAAACGACAATGAAAACTGCCAAAGTAGGTGGCTTCGGTCATCCTTATTTTTCCATTTTTTAAATAACCATTGGTCAGCAGTACCGGTATGCTGAAATGTGGGTCAAACCAGGTGTAGCGGATCAGGGTGTCCTGGTCAATCGTGATCTGTCCGTTGTCCATCAAGGTGTCATTCCGGATCAGCATGGTTTGCATTTTCAGTACGGACGGGTATGTAAGAAAAGGGGTGGTGAGGCTTCCCCAGCCATCCACCCGGTTAAACCGCCTGGTCGATGAAGCATACGTAGCAGGCATGCCGAGATGGCTCATATCGATGGTGAAACGACCGGTGGAGTGATCCTCCTGTCCATATTCAAGTGGAAAATGATAGATCGTATCGGCATCGGAATAATCTGCGATGACCTGCACCGGTTTGCCGTTTAGGTTAAAGGTCCCGCCGATCATTTTTGCTACAAAGGCAGCATCGGTTTTTTGAAAATGATCGACCACGTTGCTTAATACGAGCCCCTCTGCGCGGAAGGAGTCGGTACGAACCAGGGCGAGATTAAAGTTGGATTTGAAAATTTCTTTGCAGTTCGCATGACAGTCATTAACCTGGCACCAGGTGGTAGAATAGCCGGCAATAAAAGGATCGACGTAAGAAAGTTCCTGTTGTGTACTGAGGCGAAGTTGGCTGAAATCCCAGGTGTAATCGGCTCCGGTCGCTGCAAAATCAAATTGACCCAGGTAATTGTAGGTCGTACTGACCAGCTGTCCATCACCGATACGGGCAAAGTCGGATGCCTGATAAACCGGCTGGGCGTAAAGTACGGTGTGTGAAGAGGGCAGAATAACGAACGTCGACAGAAAAATTCCCAGGATCAACTGGCGCTTCCATGCATCAGGGAATGCCTGTAAGGTAAATTGTTGACTTATTGTAAAACGGTTACGGCTCATTCCTTGCCTTGAATGCATTTGGTTCGTTAGCTTTTCCAGCCATCAACCCATACCCTACAATTTTTGTACCATGGAATGATTATGCTTTGCTGGGGGGCTTTACTGCCTCAGTTGGATTGACATTTCGGAGGCATTTCAACGTATTTTATTTAGCTCCACTTAGGTGTCCCAGGGCCCGGCTTCTGGAGTATGACCAGCATGATAAGAGACTTTGAAATCCTTGCAGAGATCAGGCAGGTTTGCCCAAGGTGTGCTATATTTAGAAAAAAAGCAAATCATTTGTTAGTCAAAACTAAAATCGGCAGACGGTCATTCTTAAAATCCACGGCAGTAGTCGGTAGTGGATGGGTTCTTGGATTCAGCTGGACCGGCTGCCAGTCAGAAACTTCGGATAGCGAAGATCTTCCTGAAGAATGGTTTGCTGTCAACGCCTTTTTAAAAATCGGCAATAATGGCCGGGTGACCATCCTTTCCCCAAATCCGGAAGGTGGTCAAAATGTCAAGACGTCCATGCCGATGATTGTGGCTGAAGAATTGGATGTCAATTGGGAGGACGTCGTGGTGGAACAGGCACCCCTGAACACCGACGCATTCACCCGTCAGTTTATCGGTGGAAGCCAGGCCATCCGTCAGGGTTGGCAAAGCCTGCGTATGGCAGGAGCCTCGGCCCGGCAGATGTTGCGCCAGGCAGCCGCACAAGCCTGGCAGGTACCTCTGGAGGAGGTTACCACCCGACAAGGCGTTTTGCATCATGAAGGAAGCGGAAAATCAGCAACTTACGGAGACCTGGCAACGGCAGCCGCACAAGTTCCGGTACCGGAAGAAGTGGCTCTGAAAGACATTAAGGAATTCAGGATTATCGGTACTTCCCGCAAAAATGTGGATGGGCATAAAATTGTTACCGGTCAACCATTATTTGGGCTGGACGTGCAACAGGAAGGCATGCTCATTGCCATGATTATTCATCCACCTGCATTTGGACTGAAATTAAAATCGATGGATGCCGGTTCGGTTCGGCAAATGCCTGGGATCCGCGATGTCTTTTCCTTCAAGTCCATGCAGGACGAGTACGAACGCCAGTATTTTGATACGGTCACCTTCACCGACCTGGTCGCTATTGTAGGCGAATCCACCTGGGAGGTGTTGAATGCCAAAAAAGCGCTTCAGGTGGAGTGGGAGGCCATTACCGATACAGAAGTAGCGGTGGACCGGTTTGGGCAGAAACAAACGATCACCGTCCCGGCTGGCCTGGAGGGTTCGGCACAACATCGTACCCAGATGGAGGAAGCCATGTCCAGGCCCGGAACCATCCGCAGGAAGGACGGAGATCCGGACCGGGCATTCCGCTTGGCAGTCAAAGTCATCGAGCGCAGTTATTCGGCACCCTTCCTGGCGCACAACTGCATGGAACCGATGAATTTTTTTGCCGACGTCCGGAATGGCAAGGCGCAATTGATCGGGCCATTACAAAAACCGGAATACACTGAAAAGACGGTCTCAGCCCGATTGGGCATTCCGCTTGAAAACATTGATATTCAGATGTCACGCCTCGGTGGAGGATACGGCCGTCGCTCCTATGCCCACTGGCTGGTGGAGGCTGCCGTAATCTCTCAGCGGATGGAGGCACCGGTAAAACTTATTTACACACGGGAAGATGATATGACATCGGGCATTTACCGGCCAACCTACCAGGCCACCTACCGGGCCGGTTTGGATGCGAACAACAATTTGATCGCATTTCATATAAAGGCAGGAGGCATTCCCGAAAGCCCGTTGTTTGCCAACCGGTTTCCGGCCGGAGCAGTAGATCATTACCTGGCGGAAGATTGGAGCATCAACTCCAACATCACCGTCGGATCTTTCCGGGCCCCGCGCTCCAATTTTATGGCAGCAGCCGAGCAATCTTTTCTAGATGAAGTTGCCGAACTGGCGGGTAAGGATCCGATTGACTTCCGGTTGGAACTACTGGACCGGGCGAACAAAAATCCGGTAGGTAGTGATAACGAATACGATCCGCTGCGTTATGCCGGTGTGCTGAAATTGGTGCGTGAAAAATCAAATTGGGATCAAACCCTTCCCAACACTTACCGCGGGGTGTCGGCTTATTTTTGTCACAACACCTATGCGGCGGAAGTGATCGATCTGGTGGTTAAGGATGGGAATCCGGTGGTGGAGCGGGTCTGTTGCGCACTGGATTGTGGCATCGTCATCAATCCCGATGCGGCCACCAACCTGGCTGAGGGCGCGATTGTGGATGGCATCGGCAATGCCTTTTTTGGAAGCATGACCTTTAAACAGGGAGTTCCGGACCACTCCAATTTTGACACCTACCGCATGATTCGCATGGGCGAAGCACCGAAAAAGATTGATGTCCATTTTGTACAAAATGAAGCTGACCCGACCGGTATGGGCGAACCGCCCTTTCCTCCTGTCTTTGGTGCCGTCGCCAACGCATTGTACAAAGCGACCGGAACCCGCTCCTACCACCAGCCTTTTTTAAAGGGAAATCAAATGCTGGGCTAACCAACACCGGCATCGCTCCAGTTGGAAGTATTGGGTAATTGATTTGAATCGTTTGAATTTCGTAACCATTTATTTGGATGGTGTTGGCATCCTCCTTCCCATCAACCGAACTTTGTACCCACCGGGATGTTACCTGAAGGCTGACCAACAGGCAAAGACCGGATCTTATCAAATCTAAAATCACCACAAATGCAAACGTGTAAACTTGGTAATAAACTGGAAGTATCGGCCATTGGACTGGGTTGTATGGGCATTAGTTTTGGCTATGGTCCGGCGGCGGACAAAGCGGAAATGATTAAACTGATGCACGCTGCGGTTGATAATGGAGTTACTTTTTTTGACACGGCGGAAGTTTACGGGCCGTTCACCAATGAGTTGCTGGTCGGAGAGGCACTTGAGCCATTTAGGGGTAAAGTGGTCATTGCGACCAAATTCGGATTTAACATTGTCGATGGTAAAATGTCCGGCGTCAACAGCCGGCCGGAAAATATCCGCAAGGTGGCGGATGAATCACTGAAACGGCTGAGGGTGGAGGTACTGGATCTGTTTTATCAACATCGCGTCGATCCCAATGTACCAATCGAAGACGTGGCCGGAACCGTCGGGGATCTGATCCGTGAAGGCAAAGTCCGGCATTTTGGATTGTCCGAGGCGGGAGCGCAGACCATCCGTCGTGCACATGCCGTCCAGCCGGTGACGGCACTCCAGAGTGAATATTCCCTGTGGACCCGTCAGCACGAAAAAGAGATCATTCCGACCATTGAGGAATTGGGTATTGGTCTGGTTGCCTACAGTCCGCTGGGCAAGGGATTTCTGGCTGGCAAGATTGATGAACAGACCACTTTCGCTGAAGGAGACATCCGTAACATCCTCCCTCGTTATACCGAAGAAGCCAGAATGGCCAACAAAGCATTGCTGGATCTGATTAACACATTTGCCGAAAGCAAAAAAGCAACCCCGGCACAGATCGCTCTGGCCTGGGTACTGGCGCAAAAGCCCTGGATCGTACCCATTCCGGGAACGACGAAATTGCATCGTTTGCTGGAAAACATTGGTGCTGCCTCCATACGTCTGACCGCGGAAGAACTTGCTGAAATTGAAATGGCCTCCTCCCACATCAAAGTACAGGGTACCCGCTATACGGAGGCGATGGAACGGTCGACGGGACTTTAACAAAGAAAGAACGGTGAACTCACAGAGGCCTTTTATGAGGTGGAATGATTTGGGTAGCCAGTCCGGAAGTGTCGCATGGAAAGACTGTTGCACTTCCGGGATTCTGGCGAATTATTTGAATACTTTAAGATTTTGTTGGACAAGTATTTAGCATGCATCGCTGTTTATCCTTATTTTAGTTGTTCTGTCAATCGCTGGGCTAAATTCATCCAATCATTATAATGAACCACTCATGCGCTTTGCTGTTTGACGGACAGTGGATTACTGATTTTAAATGCATTTAACATATTATGGCAAATTTTAATTTGAATATCAACGGCAAATCGCATCAGGTCGACGTCGATCCGACCACCCCGATGCTCTGGGTATTGCGGGATCATCTGAACCTGGTGGGTACCAAATACGGATGTGGCATCGCGCAATGCGGAGCATGCACCATTCATCTGAATGGCGTGGCCATGCGTTCCTGCAGCCTACCGGTTTCCGCTGTGGGTAACCAGCCCATTACCACCATTGAGGGTTTATCCGAAAAAGGGGATCATCCGGTCCAGAAAGCCTGGTTGGAACACGATGTTCCCCAATGTGGCTACTGCCAGGCCGGTCAGATCATGAATGCCGCCGCCTTATTAAAGTCCAATCCCCATCCGACCGACGATGAAATCGACGGAGCGATGCATGGCAATCTATGCCGTTGCGGGACCTATACCCGGATCAAAGCGGCGATTAAAACAGCTGCCAACTCCATGGGGTAATGCTCCGGACAGACGGACAACCTGCTATTTTTTTGCTGGCTAATTAATCGATAAATATGACACGAGTTAAAACAACCATAAACCGACGTTCATTTCTCAAAACATCCGCCCTGGCGGGAGGTGGTATGATGCTAAGTATCAGCTGGTTGGCCTGCCAAGCCAACCCGGAGGATGTGCTGGCGATGCCCAACGAGTGGTTTGACATCAATGGATTTCTCAAAATTGGCGACAATGGCGTCGTCACCATCATGTCTCCCAACCCGGAAATCGGGCAGAACGTCAAGACATCCATGCCGATGCTGGTCGCTGAAGAGCTTGATGTGGACTGGAACAAAGTAATCGTCGAGCAAGCGCCTTTGAATACCGATGTATTTACACGCCAGTTGGCCGGAGGCAGTCAATCCATCCGGCAAGCCTGGAAGCCTCTGCGGATGGCCGGGGCAACCGCCCGGCAGATGTTGCGGGAAGCGGCTGCCCAGGCCTGGCAGGTGCCGGTGGAAGAAGTGACGACCAAAGAAGGCATGCTCTTCCATCAGGCCAGTGGAAAGAGCGCCAACTACGGTGAAATGGCTGCTGCAGCCGTCAATATTCAGGTTCCGGAAGAAGTTGATCTGAAAGAATTAAAAGACTTTACGATCATTGGGACGCC
>JAGQXC010000165.1 GCA_020436785.1 Saprospiraceae bacterium
AATCCGGTGACGAAAACTCCCGGCACCTACACGCTGACGGTAACGGCACCGAATGGTTGCAGTACGATGGGTTCGCTGGCGATCGAGGCCGACCAGGCGCCTCCCGCCTTTGAATTGATGGATGACACCCTGACGTGCAGCAAAGACTCCTTGCGTTTGTTTGTCAGCCCGGCGGTGAGTGATTACACGTATGCGTGGAGCGGCCCGGACAACTTCCAATCCGGGGCATTAAATCCGGTGACGAAAACTCCCGGCACTTACACGCTGACGGTAACGGCACCGAATGGTTGCTCGACTGCCCGTCAACTCTCAATCGTACAGGATAATGTTCCCCCGATGGTCCTATTTAGTAATGATACCTTAACCTGTAGTCAGGATTCATTACAGCTCTCCATACAAGCTGACCGGCACGATTACCAGTTTGATTGGACGGGGCCCGGCGGGTTTGTCTCCAATCAGGCAAGTCCCTGGGTTTTCCAAACCGGCCTTTACCGGGGCAGGGTAGTTGCTGCCAATGGTTGTAATTCACTGATCGAGCTGGAGATTGCGGCCGATCTGACGATCCCACAGCTAATCGCCATCGGAGACACGTTAACCTGTCTGAAAGATACCGTCGAATTATCGGTCACGGCTGATTCTGGTGATCTTGCTTATGTATGGACCCGTTCCGGCAGTGTTATTTCCCGGGAAAGGGCGGTTCGCGTCAGCAAACCTGGCAGCTATAAAATTCGGGTAACCGGAACGAACGGATGTTCCAATACCGCTAACCTGGTTGTTCCGATCGATACCGTTCCACCCGCATTAAACATCGTTCCCGGCGTTGTGGATTGTCAGAGCCAAACCCAGGAACTTACTGCACTATCCAATCGAAATCCCGGAATCTTTTCCTGGACGGGCCCTAACGATTTCGCGTCCAGCTTTGCGACCATTCAAATCGGACTGGACGGAACGTACACCGTTTTATTTACCGGCCTGAATGGTTGCAGCGGGAATTCCGTATACCGGGCACTTGTTTCTTCACCCAAAGTGATTATTACCGGAGATTCGCTACTCTCTTGTAAAACGAATTCCGTGCTTTTGACAGGAATTTCTGCAGATGCCATCCGGTATCAATGGACGGGTCCGGATGGTTATTCTGCGGATAATCGTACCATTGATGTTGTCGATCCCGGTAGATACACGCTGTTGGTGTCCAACATACAGAATTGCACAGACAGTACGTCCATCACCGTTAAACAAGATACGTCTATCCCTGATCTGTCAGCCACCGGGGGGATATTGCCTTGTGATCCGGGGGTGCTTCAACTTACCGCGACATCGGCTGTGGGAACATCCTACAACTGGATTGGCCCAAACGGATTTGCTTCCATGGAAGCAAATCCTACGGTCAGTCACTCCGGTCAATATACGGTGTCCGTGGCGAACGCGGATGGTTGCAAGACCAGCAAGAATATTCAGGTAATGGATCCACCCGACATTCAGGCGGTGATCAATACTTCCATTCATCCCAACGGAGATCTTGGTGATGCAACGTTGTTCGTTTCATCCGGTGTTGGCCCTTTCACTGTCCGGTGGGACAATGGAGATACCAGTTTTACGGTTACCGACCTGGCGTTAGGCTCCCATTTTGTACAGGTTACCGACAAATACGGGTGCATTCAGCAGTTCCAGTTTGAGATTGATGCGTCAACTGCCATCGACGAGTCTTCTGCGATACGGCAATTCAGTGTATTTCCCAATCCGGTGGATCAATACCTCAACGTGGAACTTGAATTATTGGAACAGACACAGGATAAAAGAGTGGAATTGGTTGACCTTAACGGCAAGATCTATTGGCATCAGGTCTTTTCAGGTCACACCTTGCACCAACGTATCCCGACGATGAATTTCGGCCAAGGCTGGTACTTTTTGAAAGTAACGACTCGCAATGAACATGCAATTAAACCGGTCATCATCCTGCATTAGTATAGGCAGCATGACGACAAATCATTGAATCAAAAGACAGCAAGGTATGCGTCCATCTTACCTCAAATTATTGTGGATGGCGTTGGTATTAAGTTTGGCTTATTACCAGACAACAGCTCAGCGCCTGGAACAATTTGACCGATCCACTCCGGTTGCCTTATCCGGAAGCCTGTCACTGGGCACTTCCTTCTATCAGGCGCAGGGCATCGACAACCGACGAAGTCCTTTTGCCTATTACATAACGGCAGCTCCGGTGATTACACTTTATGGCTTTGACATTCCCTTAAGTTTCACTTACCGGGACCAGCAGGGGAGTCTTTCCACGCCATTCAATCGATTTACCATTAATCCATCCTACAAATGGGCATCCCTGCAATTAGGCAACACCAGCGTACAATGGCATCCATATGTACTTTCCGGTCAAATAATCAAAGGGGCGGCGCTTGAACTCACTCCCGGTATCTTCCGGTTTGCGGCCACCTATGGCGTTTTGGAAAATCCATTGGCTCAGATTGATACCCTGGTCGAAGGAGCTCTGCTTTTACCTACCTATCGAAGACAGGCCATGGCTGTAAAGTTGGGTGTCGGAAAGGGAAATAATTTCGTTGATTTAACCGCCTTTCGAGCCAAGGATGATATTTCTTCGGGTAATTCGCATGCTTTTCGGACGGATCTGATCAAGCCTGAAGAGAATCTTGTCCTGGGAATCAGTGCCGGAATCAGTCCGCTCAAAATATTTACGATTAAGGCCAATGTGGCCGCCAATGCCCTTACCAGCAACCAAAAGGCTTTAAGCATTTTGGATGAAAATTCCAGTGAATCATTGTTGCGGCTCAATGAGTTATTTACGCTCAATATCTCCTCCAAACTTCAATTTGCCGGTGATCTATCGGCAGATCTTAATTTCAAAAATATCGGTCTGGGGGTTGGTTATAAACGGGTGGATCCTGCCTACAAGAGTCTTGGTACGTATTACTTCCTGGAAGACTACGAGAACTACACCTTCAAACTCCGTCTCAATCTGTGGGGTAACCGTCTGACCTTCGCTGGCCAGGGAGGTATACAGCAAAATAATCTAAATGGCTTGCGCAAATACACGAACAACAGAAAGATTGCAAACTTGAATGTGAGCGTTCGCCCTTTCCGGTTTTTTACCGTCACCGGCCGGTATGCCAATTTTCAAGATGATCAATCACCTGGATTGCTCAACATTGATGATACCATTCGCCTGGCTAAGGCGACTACCTCATTCGGTTTGATACCCCGCTTTCAGTTTGGGAAAGCAGATTACCTCTCTACGGTGGGTTTCAGCATCAATTATCAGGAATTAAATGACCTGAACGTCTTTGGCGAAATCCAACAACAGATCCTGAATTACAATGCCGGCGTCAATTACAGTTTATCCTTCAAACCGGCTGATTTACAGGTTGCAGTGGGTTTACTGGGGACCCAAAATGAATTCGCTGATCGTGAATCGACCAGGGTGGGAGGGACCTTAAGTTTTAAGAAGCGATTTTTTAATCATCAGTTCACAGTGCGGCCATCTGCCGGCTATTTCCAAAACCGGCTAAATCGCGATCCGGATGGTACCACCCTCACGATTAGAGTGAGCCTGGAATACAGGAAAAAACGACAGTATACTCTCGGTTTGGATGCCAATATCATCGAGCGAAGTTCGCCGGTCAGGGCCTACCGGGAATTCCGGGGCACCATGAAATTCAGTTATTATTTACCATCGCAAAAACCCAGCAAATGAAAAGAGCAGGACTTCTAATGGTTATTTGCTTTTTGAGCGGCTACTGCTATACTCAAAATTATCCGATTGAGGTTTCCATCACTGTATCCCCTCCATACCCGGCCAATCTGGATGCATACGTGGATTACCTGGAACAGAATCTGGTGCAGATTACGAATACCACCAGTCAGGCGATGGAAGTTTATTTTGAGGCTGGGTTTCAGGAAACCTCTGGGCGAATTTCGATAAACTCCAATGGAATTCTGGGCCCGGCGATACGGGTTGAACCAGGATTAAATCTACTCAGTCCTGATGACATCAGCGACCTTTTTGCCGACATTGGAAGTTCGGATTTTAACATCAATGGTCTTTCCCAGCAACAGATCGACGCGATCATCCTTAATCGCCAGATCCCGGAAGGGGAATACCGGCTCTGCCTTCGTGCGTTCAGTGAATTAGGTCAGCCATTGTCAGACCCTGCGCTGGGGTGCACGGAGTTTCCGGTTACTTTCCCCGAACGTCCTCAAATCATTATGCCCTTTGAAGGGCAAGTGCTGGATACCCTGGATCCTACCATTCTGTTTCAGTGGACCCAGCTTCTCAATGATCCCGAGGCCCAAATTCGTACCCAATACATCCTCAAAATATTGGATCTCAGCGAACAAAACATTGCAAATACTGAAAACGCCATGTTGGATCCGGGTATTTCCCCTGATTATGAAGAGGATGAGGGTAACCTGTCGTTTATTACTCTACAAAACGAAATAGACTTGCCGTTGGTGCCAGGCCACCGTTATGCCGTGCGCGTGACGGCTTACGATCCCGATGGCCTGATTGGTTATCAGTTTGGGGGTCAAAGTGAAATAGTAACCTTTTACTTTGGAGAGCAGCCGGATGTTGGAGATCAATCGCCAGACAGCCCTTTGCCGGCGCCGGTCTTTGTAACCCCGGGAAGCGGGGATTACGTGGCGGCACAAGGTGCTATTCCATTTTCCTGGCAACATGAATTGGAGGATCCGTCCCTTGCAATCCGGCTGCAGTATTACCTGAAGCTGGTAGATATGGATACCCAGAAAATCACCTCCATCGAATTGGTCAATTTCCAAAACAACGATTTTGAATACATCTGGGAAATTCCCGTCAAAGCCAAAGATTCCTTGCTCACGGTTGATGCCAACCATCCTTTGCATCGGGATCATCAATACGCCATCGTTCTGCAAGCGGAGAGCCCTGATGATGATCGGATTGAGTTTGAAAATGCGGGGTACAGCCCCATTGTGACATTCATTTACGGGGAGGCACCCAAGGCTGATACCAGTGGCTGTGGCGGGGAATGTCTGGCGGCCTTACCGGTTGATCAGATCGAGGTTCCGGTTAAGCGAAAGCAGTCGTATTTCCTGGGAAAGCTCTCTTTGACAGTCAATGAAGTGTCCAAAGACAATGCCAACGGAGGGTACTCGGGTAAGGGTTTTGTGACCATCAATTTTCTGGGAAATATTAAAGTTCAAGTCGCATTTACAGGACTGAAAGCCAATCAATCCAATTTTGTTTTTGCCGGCGAAACGCATGCAATCTATGACGAATCCACGGTGAAATTCGATGCGTTGGCAGCTCAGGCAGGAAGTTCGATGCTGGATATGGATTTTGAACAAGCCAAAGCATTGAGTACGGCACTGCGAAATTCTGGGAAGCTTGTTTCTGCCCTGGGCGGCAAGGAAACCCAATTGCCTCTGGGATTTGACCGGGATGTTGATGGAGAGAAAATGATCGTGGGGATCACCGCTATGACCTTCACGCCTCAACAAGCCACCATGACCGCAATGATGACTCTGGATAATCCGGATTGGGGACAGTATGTGCCAGCCTTGGGAGCAACCAACATCTGTTTTACACAAAATGGCTTTGGAAGCGAAGTAAAATTGTTCCTGGCAAAGGATTTCTCCATTGCTACGGGGCAAGGGAATTTAACGCTTAAAGCAAGTGATCTTTCCGATCCCCGACAAGCCAGTGGAACCTATGTTTTGGTAGACTGCCAGGGATTTAAAGCAGGTCAGCTCACGGCTGAATTGCCGGTACCCAGGAGCATCCTTTTGCCGGAGGATCCGACCGGCGCAATTGCCGAAGGCAACGTCAAGCTAACCCTCTCCGGGACCATCCAGAAGGCCCGGAATTTCCTGCTCTCTGCATCGCTTTCACCTTGTCAGATCCCTGGATTGGAAGGCTTCTCCTTTGAATTAAGGAATGGGTATTACGATGCATCGGATTTGTCCAATCCCCCCAACATCGTATTTCCTCAGGGTTATGAACGATCGGCGACAGACAAGACCTGGAAAGGCATTTGGTTTGAGCAAGCCCTGGTGAAGGCCCCGCAAGACTGGATGACTTCTGCTGGTGACGCCCGTGTTGCCGCAGGTATACGCAACTTCATCAAAGACGACGTGGGAATTTCCATTCGGGGAACAGTTGAAAACATCCTGTCGATTGAAAAGGGGTCTTTGGAAGGATTTGCCGTTTCGATCGATGCCCTTTATCTGGACATCATCCGTGGTGATTTCAAACAAGTAAAGTTAACCGGCCGGTTGGGGTTACCCATTTTGCCAAAGGATGCTTATCTGTCCTACGAAGGCATCATTGATCGAAGTGAACCTTCGGTACGCACCGGGAGTGCAACAACGCTGAATTCACCAGGTCAACCGGTGGAACCTTTGCAAATGGCATTCATCGTCAAGCCCGATGAGGATGGTTACGATTTGGAATGGCTCAAGGCGCATATTGATTTCGAAGCATCTTCTCAGTTTGTTTTGAAGAATGATAAAATCGAGAAAGGATTTTCAGCCAAATTAGCGGGCAAGCTTTCTTTAAGCACCAACATTGTTGAAGGGGCCAATGCTTCCCGAGAAGCCGGAACTCCTGCGATCGAATTGCCTGGCATCCGTTTTGAAGGGATGGAATTAAGTCGGATGTCAAAGAAGCCAAACGCATCCGCAACCACCCGGTCGTCTGACGGAGTGCCTGTTTCGTCGACCGCCCCTCCCATCGTATTCAAGCGTCCTGTACTGAGCCTGGTTGGTGTTCATGTCAATGATCTGACCGGCAACACCAATCAGTTGCCCGGGTCAGTGGGTGGCATTGCCGAAACAACTGCCGTTGAGAAAGACCAACCGAAACAAGCCATGATGAATGGGTTTTCACTTCACCTGGACAAAGTTGAATTCAGTTTTGGCGAAGACGGCCAGGAGAAGGATGAGGCTGAACTGGCTGATGGATTAACGGTTAATCTGGAAGTACAGCCATCCGTGGTGCTGGTGGGTGGACAGAACAACCGTGCATCCGGTCAATCCATAACCAAAAAGAAAGAAGAAGGCTTTGCCATCACAGCCCGGGGAGCTTTTACAATTTCTTCCAAAGTGAATCAATCCGGTCAGGGCTATTCCCTGGATTATCAGGGTTTCCGCCTGGACAGCTTTGCCATCGAAGGAGAGTTAAAAGCCATCGAAATTTCCGGGAAGCTTGGCTTTTACAATCAAGATCCGGATTTCGGAAGTGGAATGTTGGGTAACCTGGATGTCAAGATGCCTCTGGTTGATGTTCGGCTAGATGCCCGATTTGGCAATAAGCCAGACTTTACCTATTGGTATCTTTTTGGGGACCTGGAAAAGGGTAGCACCGGAAACGGTCCACCCACTCCGTTATTCGTGGTCGGTCAGTACCTGCAAATTTATGGTTTCAATGGTGGCGCGTATTACCATATGAAAGAGAGACAAGTTTTTGGCACTCCGGAACAGAGGTATGTACCTGATGATCAAACCATGTTGGGTTTACGGGCAGGGTTGACCTTTTCCATCACTCAGCCACAGGTATTCTGGGCAAAAACAGCCTTGCAGGGTGAGTTTAATGGAGATGGTGGCATCAATAACATCTCGTTGACAGGTCAGGCCTACATGCTTCAGCCTGAAATGAAAGAACAAGCTGCCGGAGAACTGGACGGCATCAAAATGGATTTGGATGCAAAGCTTAACATTAAAGGTGAAGAAACCACCTTTGATGCGAATCTTGATATTTATGCCAACGTGGCCCAGGGACTGATCAAGGGCGCCATGCCCGGGGGCAAGCCAAACCAGGTCGTCCATTCGACCATGCATGTGGATGCCAATAAATGGTCCCTGATGATGGGAAGGCCCAGTGTTCCCGGAATGGTACGCTTACAATTGCCGGGCATCAAATACGGGGTGGATGCCAAGGCTTACCTGATGATGGGTAATGGCATTTCCTTTGAGGAGGCCCGGTTGGATCCATTTATTACGGATTTATTTAACCGGGGCACCGATGCTGGATTCCAAGCGGCTCGCGTGAGCGGTAAACAACAGACCCGGCTCAGTGATGGATTTGCCATAGGCATGAACCTGGACTATCAATTGGATATTCAGGCATCCATCCTTTATGCGAACTTCCGGGCGATGTTTGGCTTCGATCTCAGCCTCATCAATCACCCAGGCGTAACCTGCCAGCAAAGCGGTGAAGAAATCGGTATGGCCGGTTATTATGCCAATGGTCAGGTTTATGCAGGCCTTTCAGGAGATATTGGACTGGATGTTGATTTGTGGTTCTATTCCGGTAAATTTTCTTTGGCCAAGATCTATGCGGTCATGCTGATCCAGGGAGGCTTGCCAAATCCCATCTGGGTGAAAGGTCAGGCACGAATGGGCTACGAGGTATTGGGAGGATTGTTAAAAGGCAATACAAGTTTTTCAGTAGAAGTCGGTGAAAAGTGCGAGGAAGTGATTGCCGATCCGTTTGCCGGTGTCCAATTTATTGCCGACATGGATCCGGGTACAGGTTCCAAAGATGTCTCGGTCTTTGTCAACCCCCGCGTCAGTTTTGAAAATCACATCGGACAATATCAGGTTCCGGTTTCTCATAATGAAGCCGGAGTGGCCACCTACCGGACATTTGACGTTCGAATAGGAAACTTCAAGTTACTTGCTTTAAAAAACAACCGATTTATACCGGCAGACCTAGACGTTGCTTCCGATCAGCTCTCAGCCAGGCTGCGTATCCGGGAAAGGTTGGAACCTTATTCCACCTTTAAAGCTTATCTGTCCTTGCAGGTGTATGAGTTGGTTAATGGAGCGTGGAGTCCCTATTATGATCCTAAAACCAACCAACCGGTAACCGAATCCAAGGAAGTGGTATTCAATACCGGAGCATTGCCCAATTACATTACCCTTGACAACGTGAAGTTGGTTTATCCATTCAAAGATGAAAGATTTTATCTTCAGGATGAGAATGTGTACAAACAAGGCATCCTGCAGGTAGCTTTGAGTACCGGATACCTGTTCCAGGAACAAAAGCCAGCCGGACAACAATGGTTTAGCAAAGTGATCGTAAGGATCACTGATCTTTCTTCTCAGACGGTTTACGAGAGTGATGTTGTCTCTTACGAACAAGGTAAAATGTACACGTACAAAATGCCTCCCCGAATCAATAACCAAACCAGATTCCAGGTGGATTTTGTCCGGATTCCGTATCAAAATCCTGATTATAATCTCGCAGGGAATGAAATTGCGGACCGGAAGGGCAGTCAGGGAGACTATGTATTCGTGACCAAAGGGCAGACCTACCAAAATTATGTCAGTGAAGCCCCACCCGAACACGTCATCTTCTCCTATCATTTTACGACCAGCAAATACAACACCTTCTACCAAAAATTAAACTTTCAGCACTCTGTACTCGATGAAAGGGTTTCCACGCTGGCTGTACCCAGGGTCACCTATATTTTTGATAACCAGGAGGCCTTCAGTCATGAGGAATTAGTTTGGCGTTACCTTACTGACAATCAATTGCCCAATATTCCGATGATCGAAGTGAATGAGGATTATACCTACGGAGGCACTCAAAATCCATATTATAACCTTTTCCAGTACTTTGAATACCATTTTAAAGCTGCTAACCTGTTCCGGAAGTACGGACCCAATCCGAATTATTCTCCTGGGTTTACCAGCCGGGTCAAGTTTCGGGACGACAACAACGTCCGTCAGGGTTTCCAGAGCGAGTACACCACCGCCTACCAGGGTGTTGGTTATGGCTCTTTACAAATGATTACCCAGGATTATGCGGCCCGCCGGGACATGGATTCATTTGTTTGGGTGCTCAAGGCACTTAATTCAAGCTCACGGATGAGCGCCAGTGAGCTGACCGACTATACCATCCTCAAGGCTAATATCTGGATGATCATGTGTGACGGCATACATTATCCCGAATTTTTTCAGGATACTGATAGAGCGCTCGCGGCTGATGCTTATGTACGTAAAAAGCCAGTGAACAGTTTTCCTTACCGGCTTCATCTGACCTACAATGTGCCTTTTTATTCGACTGCGGGAGGTTTGCAGAACCATCAGTCCCGGATTACCAAAGAATTTTAAAACAATACGAATGACCCGTCCATATTTAAACAACTGCAATGACTTCACATTCCAAGCTGGCCTTCCCAGGAAAATGCTTGGCGGGATGCGGTGTGCTTTTTGGTTTCTGTTGGCGCTACACCTTTCGAACCTGGAAGCACAGGACAGTTTGCTTTTGATCAGAGAGGTGCCCTTTGAAGTTCCCCTCGCGGATTCAGCTATGGCTCATTTACCCGACATCCAGTTGATTGCGAAGGCGGGGCAAGATGGTTTGCTCATCCGATGGGCGCCCACCAATCCTGTAGTTTGGCAAATGGGGATTCGTTTCGGTTACCGGCTGGAAAGACAGATCCTTGAGGAGGGAGTATCTTTCGAACAAGCCAGCTTTGTTCCGGTTACCATGTCTCCGGTGAAGCCCTGGCCCCTGGACAATTGGCAAGCGATTGTCAATGAGCAAACCCCTTACACGGCGACTGCCGCGATGGCCATCTATGGGGCAAGTAACGCCGGGAATGGTTTCGTAAATCAAGCACACGATCAGGAGAACCGCATGGGTTTTAATCTGCTGGCTGCCGACTTTGACCGTCAGGCTGCCGAAGCATCCGGGTTGTTTTATCTTGAAAAGGACACGTCAGCCAATACGTATGGACTGTACCGCATTTTTATTTATGATCCGGTCTCCGGATATCGTTCCGATACGACCTACCAGGTAATTGGTTACCAAACCCCGCTAATGAATCCCGGCCCTCAAATGCTTGCTCCGGTCGAAGATGAACATACCATCCAGGTACGTTGGGAGGGCAGTAATCCAGGTTATTCCGGGTATTGGATCGAACGCAGCACGGATGACCTGCATTTCGAGCGATTGAACCAACAGCCCTTCATCAACGCAATTACGGATTTGCGTCCGGATAATGATGAGATCATATACCTGGATTCACTGACCGAGAATGGGGTAGCCTATTATTACCGGGTAATCGGAATCGATGCCTTTGCCGAAGAATCGTTGCCTTCCCGGTCAGTTAAAGCTACCGGAGTGGATCGCACTTCGCCTCATGCTCCGGATGAATTGGTCATTCGTGAAATGACTGATCACTCGTTAGTGCTCAACTGGCAATTGGATAATCCTTCGGATGACCTTGCCGGATTCAGGGTTTATACATCAAAAACGGCAGATGGCGACTTTACGTTATTGAGTGAAGGACTGTTGGAGCCCGGTGCTCGGGAATTCCGGGATCTGCTGCCGGATCTCCAAAATACCAATTACTATTATGTCAGCGCAATTGATCAAAATGGTAATGAGGCGGCCTCTCCGGTTCAGTATGCCATCACCGCGGATAATCTCCCTCCCCAGGCTCCTGTCAATCTTGAATATCAAATCGATTCAATAGGCCGCTTGCTTATTAAATGGGATGCTCCGGCTGATAGAGACATTCGCGGTTACCTGATCCATTATGCCAATGAACCCCAAGGGCCTTATGCTGTGGTTCCCGGAGCGTATCTCACCAACACTTTTTTCGTCGATTCGGTGAATTTACATACGCTGACGGAGCACTTGTATTTTTATGTGATCGCCGTGGATTGGAGCTACAATGCATCAAAGGCCTCTGAAATCCTGGCGGTTAAAAAACCGGACCGGATCCCACCTGCTCCAGCCATATTTACTGGCTATTTTGCCGGTGTGGATACGATAAGCCTTTCCTGGTTACCTGGTGCAAGCGAGGATGTACAAGCCGTCCATCTGGAGAGACGCGAACAGGGAGGGGAATGGCGGCGCCTTGACCGGTTTTCAGACCAAATCTCCCCGTTCCTGGACACGGATATTTCCGAAGGCATTACATACGAATACCGCCTGATCACCGAGGATGACGACGGAAATCGGACCATTGCTGAAAAAACCCTTACACTAACCGCGCAACACACTTTTTTCCTGCCGGACATTGCAGATTTCCGGGTTCAGCTGGAGAAAGAAACAGCTACTCTGACCTGGGTATACCCCAATGCCGATCGGTTTATGTTCATCCTTTACCGGAGCGTCAAAGATGAACCACTTGAAACTTACCAGTTACTAAACGGGATTACACGATGGCAGGATGTGGATATCAAGCGTCGAACCGATTATACCTACGCCATCAAAGCCAAAGCGAAAGATGGTCGTGAATCGAAATTGATCGCTATTACGACCCATTAAATTATCTGCCATAAGTATATGACATCCAATTAAAAAAAATATAGTTACTTCTACTTATATTTTATGAGTTTAACAATCAGGTAAACTCGCTTTACCTGAGAAGAAACATCTTTCCGAATCGGGGGCCTGCCGGTCGTGCAATGCCTTGCTGATCCGGTGAATTGCTAAATTGGCCAGCACCGGACCGATCAGGATGTTCAAGTTAAAAGTTGCCGTTTAATCCCCTCGACAAAATGCTCGTGATACGGAGGGAGGCCTGCTGGTTCAACATGCCGCAACCTTAAAAATAGATCGATGATGACGACTCATCACAGGCAATCAGTGACCCATCCGGGAGTTATAGACGGTCACGGCACCTTCCATCGTAATGGAGGTAAATCTATGGACCCTCAATGACCGTCATCATTGCCCGGTATCCGGAGAATTGATTATTTCAACCAAAAGGCCTTTGTAATGAAAACGAGAATTCAAAAGATTGAATACTTCAACCTGAATGTAAAGGATCAGCCCGGGGAGGCTTACCGGTTACTCCAGGGGTTGGCCGAACTGGGCATTAATCTGCTGGCTTTTTCCGCAGTGCCCGTCGGCCCCGGCACCACCCAATTAACCATCTTCCCGGAGGAAAACGACCGGCTTGTTTCCGTGGCGAAACAATCCGGAATGAATCTGGAAGGCCCACACCCGGCAATTATTGTTCAGGGAAAGGACAGTGTGGGAGCATTGGTGAGTATCCACCAACGGCTGAGCCAGGCCAATATCAATGTTTATGCTTCCACCGGAGTGGCAGATGGGCAGGGAAATTTCGGCTACATCATTTACATGCGCGCCGAAGATGTCGACCGGGCTATGAAATCGATGGAAATTGGCAGATGATTGCATTCTCGGTCAATCCGGCCGTATTAGATATTGGATCTTAAGGGTTTACAGGAATGTAAAGACCACATATTTCGATAAATCAATTTTGAATCATGCCTAAAATCTTTCCAATTTGAGGGAAGTCTTTTTAATTTTGTGCCATAATAGGACTTCCGGAGGAGAGAGGCTCATATTTGACAGAGGCTAAAGTACGAATGATCATGAACCACACACCAAATGACACAGCAGGAGCGCAAGGTCAAATTTTCAAGAATCCGGTTTTAGAGATTTTGACAAAAGCTCCACCCCAGGTATCAGCCCTTACTTACCTGATCGTTATCGCCGGATTAATTTTAATGTCCTGGAACCTTGGCAAAATCGATCAACCCGGAAATGCTGTTCTCTGGTTTTTGGGAGCCTTTGTATTCTGGACCTTTTTTGAATACTTTGCACATCGCTATTTTTTCCATCTTGATCACTATTTCCCCAATTCCAAACTGGCTGCCCGGCTCAGCTACATTTTTCACGGTATTCATCATGATTTTCCACGCGATGTGAGCCGTCTAATTATGCCACCCGCTCCGGGGATGATCATTATTGCCGGTTTGTATCTGGTAGGATTGCTCATTCTCGGTACGAACATCTATCTGTTCCTTGCTGGATTTTTGACGGGTTACCTTTTTTATACGTACGTCCATTATAAAACGCATACCACCCCGGTACCTCCGTATTTAAAGGCACAGTACCGCCATCATGCATTGCACCATTACAAATATCCTGAAAAAGCTTTCGGCGTTTCTTCGATGTTCTGGGATTGGGTATTTGGTACGATGCCTCCCAAAAAGGCTACAAAGTAAGTACGGAAGAAACGATGTTACCACAGCCTTTGTAAAAGGTGAAGTGGTGCCGGCTTATAGGACAATGCCAAAATATTGTTGCAGGTATTCGTCGTATTGCGCATTGGTAATCACAACTTCCGACCGTTGATCGGCACCGGTTATAATTAACCGGTCGCCGGCCAGAGTGATCCTTCCTTCTTTGGTCAGCTTCGTGCAAAGCCTCCGCTGGGTGAATGGCGAAGAAGCAGAGGTCTGATGGAACCGGCACATGGTTTGAAAATGGGGCATGTTGACCGGCATATCCAAAAATCGGTACATCGGAATCCATTTTTTCTGATCTTCCGATTTCATAAGTTGATAATTGCCGCCGGGGAGAGCAAACACC
>JAGQXC010000166.1 GCA_020436785.1 Saprospiraceae bacterium
CAGGCAACCGTCCCTGAAACAGAGGGCTTTCATACAACACGCCCACATCATTCTTTCCACCAATAACATCCGTCAACAAACCATCATCCCAGTTCAGAACAGGATAAAATCCGGCCGTGCGGGTAAAAGGGAACCCACTTCCTACCTGGCCCCGGATGGAAAAAGACCAACCCTGGTTTCCAGGCGACCATCGACCCTGAATATTCATCTGATGCCTCCGATCGAAGATTGCGGGCAGCCAGGTACCATCAATGGTGCGGTCGGCATGTGCATACGTATAATGTCCCCCTAATAGCCAATCGGAATTGGCCCATTCAGCGGCGAACGAAACTCCGTAACTGCGGCCAGTTTCGGTGACAAAATCAGGGTCCGATGATTTCAGTTTTTCCCGGTTGATTTCAATCAACTGATCAAACCATTTCAAGTATGCTTCGGCTTTGAGCGAAAATCCCTGGTTGCGCCATTGAATCCCTGATCCAAGATGCCAGGATGTCTGAACATTGTACTTTGTGGCACTTCCCGAATGGTTGTAAAGGAGACCTTCCGGTCCGGTAATAAACGCCTGGTAAAAGTGAACCACATCCTGGTTGGAACGTGCAGAGATGAGATTCTGGCTATACCTCCCTCCTGCCAGGCTCCATTGCCACTGGGTTGACGGTTGCCATTGAAGAAGCAAACGCGGTTCTAGAGATAGATAGGAAACCGAGGCGTGGTACTGCAGGCGGAGTCCCGGCTCAAGCCGCCATTTATCCCAAGAGCGGTCGTACAAACCATAAACTGCCAACTCAGATGCATTGTCATCCCGGCTGAAGGTGATGTTCTGAGGATTCTTAAATGCAAGATCCGAGCGAATGGCATTAAGAGTGATGCCGTATTCCAACCGGTTTTCAGCTTGTCCGTTAGCAAACCAAAGCTGAGCATTTGCCTGACGAAAACCCGTAGAACGCGGCGTTCCGGATTCGGTAAAGTCCAGCCGGTAATCGCTGTAAGCAACGCTGCCTCCAATCAAATATTCCGACTGGGTAGGCAATACCCTGAATTGCATTCCATATCCCTGGTTCGTCCATCGCACATTGGTTGAAGCACTAACCGGAACTTCGTCGCTCATCTGGAGGGAAGTAAAGGACAGTTTGGAGCCGTTTTCTCCCTGCCAGGTGGTTTTGAGGGTCAAGTCTCTAAACTTGAAATCGAGTGCATCGCGGTAAGAAGCTGGCACAATGTCCTTCACGTAAGGCCAGAGGGATTCCCGGCCTGCCAGCATCCAGGTCCACTGTTGATCACCTTTGGCATAAATGCGGCCCTGCAAACGTACCTGGGCCGATAAAGGATCCACGCCTACCATGCCTTCGAGGGGTTTGCTTGCTCCCTCCCGCAATCTCAAATCCATCACCGATGAAATCCTGCCTCCAAAATTTGCCGGATAAGCCGTTCCATACAGGGTTACTTGTTGCAAGGCGTCAGCCGGTACGACTGAAAAGGCACTGAGCGAATGGAAGGCATTGACTACCGGGATGCCGTCGATCAGCAATAGGTTTTGGTGGGGATCTCCGCCCTGAATATACAATTGTCCTCCCTGGTCTCCGGTAGTCACTACACCCGGCAACTGGGTTAAATATTGTGCCAGGTCTCCCTGACCCAAAGCAGGCATCTGCTGGATACGTTCCGGGGTAATCCAGTAATTCCCGATCGAAGTAACCGGGTTTTGTTGATTGCTGGCGCTAACTTCTACCGTGCCCAAATTGATCACATCTTCTTCCAGTCTCAGCTTCTGGTACCAGATCTGATTCCTGGCCAGATGAATGGTGTCATCCAGCGGCTGATAGCCAAGGTATTGAATGTTAAGGTGATAAATTGTATCCCGGAGGTGGGTGAAACTAAAGAAACCTTCGATGTCGGTGGTGGTGGATTGCTCATTGAGTTGGACCAGGGCAAATGCCAACGCTTCACCCGATTGGCTATCCGTGACGTTTCCGCGAATAATGCCATTTTGTGCAGCAACTGACAACGAAAGTATCGTCAAAACCAACCCTGTTATGCCTGATATTACTCCTCGTCCCATACCGAATGTCCAAAGGTAATTCAAAAAGAACAGTCACTCGTAAACCAACGATCTTTAATACCTTTAAGTTATGGCTGGCCAGGTACAAGTTGCTGAAATCGACGGACATCGTATCAAGTTGTCCAATCTGGACAAAATGCTCTATCCGGATCAGCAGATCATTAAGGCGGAAGTGATCCAGTATTACCTGCAGGTTGCCCCTTATTTTTTGCGTCACAACAAATATCGCCCCCTTTCGCTCATCCGCTTTCCGGATGGCATTGAGGGTCATGATTTTTTCCAAAAGGACCGTCCGGATTGGGCCCCCGACTGGGTGGAATCGATCAGGCTGGGAAAGGAAGACAAAAAAGATTACATTTTTCTGACCAATGCCGCATCTCTGGTTTGGCTGGCTAATCTGGCCTGCCTGGAGTTGCACATCATGGAATTTACCAAACAGGATCCCGAACACCCGGATTTAATGGTGTTCGATCTGGATCCGGCACCGGATATGGCCTTTTCCCAGGTTAAGGATACCGCCTTTTTGTTGAAGGATCATCTGGAAGCGTTTGACTACCACCCCTTCGTCAAAACCAGTGGTGGCAAGGGATTGCATTTGTTTTGCCCTTTGGCTACGGTTGCAGGCCACAAAGAGGTCTTTGAGGCTTCCAAACAGCTTGCGGAAAGTTTTATCAAAAAATACCCCACGCTAGGCACCTTACAGTTGCGCAAGGACAGACGGGAACAAAAGATGTTAATCGATATATTCCGGAACCGGGAAACCCAGACGGTAGCTGCGGCTTACAGTTTACGGGGCAAACCGGGTGCTCCGGTATCCATGCCCATACCCTGGGAAGATCTGCCTGGAGTTGAATCTTCCCAGTCTTTCCAATTACGTACGGCGATGGCTCACCTCGAAAATCACGGGGATGCCTGGGAAGGCATGCACAGTCAATCGGTCCCCATCCATACGCAACGCAAGTCTACCGTGGGTCAATCCGTCAATCCCGCCGGGGACAAACACAAAACTCCGGAGCAACTGGAAGCCTACGCCGCCAAGCGCGATTTTTCAAACACTCCCGAACCACCGCCTGCCGTTACTTCCAGCACAGGAAATGCATTCGTAGTGCACCGGCACCACGCAACCAACCTGCATTATGATCTCCGGCTGGAACAGGATGGCGTACTCCGGTCCTGGGCCATACCCCGGGGCCTTCCACCTGAAC
>JAGQXC010000167.1 GCA_020436785.1 Saprospiraceae bacterium
AACGTTTTATCTGCTATACGCCGATAACCAATCAATTCGATGCGATCCGGATAGACTTCGGCGATGGCATAGGCATTGTTTTCCGGACCACTTTGGTCCACCATGGCCAGTAAGGTCAGATAATGAATTCCCTGGATTTCTGTTTGCCGGGATTCATGGGTATGTCCCTGGAATACGGTAACAACCTGCTGGTGATCCTCCAGAATCCTGCGGATGGCTTCATGGTTTTGCACGTGGTAAACGGTATTCCCATGGGTGTATTCAAACAGAGGATGGTGGCAGAAAATGAAGGTTGGCTCCCGATGTGTTTCCAGCGTTTCTTTTAGCCACAGAACTTCGGATTCCGGGATACGGATGTCCTGCCAATCGGCACCTTCGGCATAATAGTGGTCACGACCATCGGCATAATAATTGGCATCCAAAACCAGGCAGGAAAAGCCATGGTGACTAAATTGGTAGTAAGATGATCCAGGATCGATGCCAGTATTGGTAACTCCGTGCAAGAATTGTTTTTTGGTGATGCTGTCCACATCGTGATTGCCTACACAATGGTAGCGTGGTCCCACAAAAGATCCGTAAATGGCTTCCAGCGATTCCAGGTAGTGGAGGGTTTCATCTGCCTGAGGCTGAACATTCTGATCCTTGAAATCGCCCAGATGAATGACAAAGTCCAGCTGAGACCGGTTAAAAACATCAATGCATTCCTGCATTTTGGCCAGGGATTCCCGGTAATAACGAATGCCTGCTTCCGGGCGGTCGGCGTAGTGCGAATCGGTTACCAGGCCAAAGCGCAACAGAGGTTTCGCGTTCAGATCGTTCAGCCCCGATGGTCGCCATACCAGGGAAGCCATCCCGGCACCGGCATGCCATAAAAATGTTCGGCGATCAATGATCAATCCCATATGTTTTGGTCTTAATTCAGTGGTGAATGGTCCTGTCCGGACGTTTCCATCGGGCGTACACCTACGGCTCGATACAAGGCATCGGGATGGAAGATCTTGCCATCTTTTATGGTCAATGCAGTACGGCGAATGTCGCTGATGTCGACCGTTGGGTCGCCGTCAATCAGGATCATGTCGGCCAGTTTTCCCACTTCAATAGAACCCAGATCCTCCTCACGGCCTGCATGTTTTGCCGATCCGATGGTCGCCAACTGGAGGACTGCGGTTGCAGGTATGCCTGCTGCCACGTATTGCTCCAACTCACGATGCAGTGCAAATCCGGGCAACGCATCCGTCCCGGGGAGTATGGTGATTCCCTGTCGATATAAGGCATAAATGATGTCCAGCAACTTATGAAAGGATGCCCGGTACTGGTCTACTTTTTCCGGGGGAATGGGCAACCCGCCTCCGGTGAAATCTCGTTGGATTTCCGGTGGAAAGCGGTCAAATACTTTTTCCACGAGGGGATTGACCTGACCCGGAGAGGTGGTAAACATATTTTCAAAGATGGAGACCGTGGGATCGACAGCGATCTGTTGACGCCGAAGTTGTTCCATTAAGTTCAGGAAAGGAATCCCTTCCAGATCCAGTTGATAGGTATTTTCAGCGACAGCCAAGAAGCGGAGGGGTGTTCGTGTGTCGATGGTGTCGGACAGGAAGTTCAGGGCCAGCATGTTGACGTGCTGGATCTCATCGTAGCCGTCACGAATGGCTTCCGTTGCCAGCATGTGTGCCGGTATGTGTCCGGAAACCCGCATTCCCAGCGCATGGGCATGGGCTGCCAGGGGTTTTACCCACGCCGGATCAATCGAGCTGTACAACTTGATTTGGTCGTATCCATGGTCGTGGTAATTATCGATGGCTGCAATTCCTTCAGGCACCGAAGTAATCGTCAATCCCGGTCCGGCATAAGGTCCTTTCTGGTCGATAAAACCGCAAATGGTCACAATGCGGGGCCCGATGATTTGATTGCCGTCGAAGGCATTGCGGATGTCCAGCAATTCCATGGAATTGGCCATGTCCCGCACGGAAGTGACGCCGGCGGCCAGGTGTAATAAGCCATCCATACGCTGTACATGACAATGATTGTCAAATAATCCGGGCAGTAACATCTTGCCCCGGCCATCGATGGTCCTGGTCGCTTCCGGCGCCGGTTGATCTGAATTCAGGATGGAACGAATGCGGGTTCCTTCGATCACCACGGATTGCCGGGGAATGACACGACCGGTAAGGGCATCAAATAGCCTGATGTTTTTGATAACCCAGGGACCCTCCGGGGCTTCAGTAAAGGTGTCCGCCAGGTGGGTAAAAAAAGCTTGTTGCAATTGTAACTGGTGCTCATACATTTCTTCCGCCCAGGGATAATAGCTTTCGGGGATAAAGGTAAGCCAGGAAGATACCTCAGCAAAAATGCGATCATCCGGATCAAGCCACACATATTCCGGTTGGAAACCGGTTCCGGAGTACTCGATCAAACGCAAATCGAGGCTGTCGTGAATCCGGATGGGTTTAATGGCTGTTATTTGGGCAGTACCTCCCGGTAACAGTTCAGTGCGGTGACCGGGCGCCGTCAACATCAGGCGGATGCAAGCCTCGGTCGAAGTAAGCACGGCATTGGCGGGCACATACTGACTTTTGCCGGGTTGAGTCACGGAATCCGCGGAACCGCTTTCGTGCCAGACGGCCCGGGCACCAGTAGAACGGTAGGATTCAGAGACCGAATCCTTAAGGTAATTCAAACCGGAAATCTCCAGGGCTTCCAGCAAACCATCCGGCGCAATATTCAAATCCCCGGCCAACTCCGGTCCCCGGCCCCGGTCCTGGTACGAATAGCTAAACCGGTGGGTCCCTGCTGCGTCCCATTCCACATCATACGCTCCCGCGATATGTCCCTGTAGGTAAACGGCATAATGTCGCTGGCCTGCAGTCGGCAGGTCGGAATGCTTACTGCATGCCCAAATCAGTAATGTGGTGAGTGGGAAAAAAAGCAAGGATTTCCTGAACATGATTAACCATTGTATCTGAATTAAAGCTAAACAAATTCAGGGGGACAGTGGTATCAAGGTTGGGATGGAGTGCCTTACTTAATATCCGATCTTCTTGTACAGGACTTCCATCTCTTTCGCTACCAAACCACGTTCGGCATCAATCAATGTAAATTCGAAGACGTCTTCCGGGGTGACAAAATGTCCCTCGGGAAGTTCTGAAAAATGGAAGAACACCTCAAAAGTGCCGGAGCAATCCCGGTTATACACGCGCAGAAATCCGAATCCTTCATGGACAGAATAACATACTCCCCGGACACGGAATCCGTCCTTTCCCCAGTCTTCCGGTTTTTGGCCTTCCACGGAGAGCAGGTTGGGTATTAAATAACCGGAAGTAAACTGGTCTACTTCATGCAGCAATTCACGGGAGATGTAGCGGAAGGCGATCAATTCCACCCGGGCTCCCATATTTTGGACGGCCTGGACAACACGGGTAAAATCACCGTCTCCGGTCAGGAGGTAAACTTTATCCAGATTCCTTGACTGGGTAAGAATATCAACCGCCATATCCAGATCGGCATTGGCTTTCCCATAGCGGGTGCCGGATTCGTCTTCAAACCATTTGATGGCTTTGGTGATCACTTTGTAGCCAAAACTTCGCAGGATGGACAGGTAGGTCATGTGTTTCTCACGGTATTCCTTGTCGTTTTTGGAGCGTTCGACATCGACGGTGAGGTAAGTATTCAAACGAAGCGGTTCGTTGTAACGGGAGCAGTAATCTTTCAGTACATCATACCGCATGGCGTATCCACCACTGCGGGTAATGTTCTCAGCATCCACAAAAATTCCAATCTTCATTTTCCGTTCCTGTTTATTCATCCAACACCATATCAATCTCCCTCCGCTCGGGGTCGGCGGAGGTTATCCGTACTTTTACCTGGTCCCCGAAAGAATAGACCATACCCGAGTGTAATCCCATGGCACGCAGACGGTGATCTGCTACTGAAAAGCCTTCGTTCATGGAATCGAAGCGTACCAGTCCTTCGCATTTGGAGTCGGCCAGTGATACGAAGATGCCCCGATCAATGATGCCACTAATATAGCCGATAAATGATTCACCGACATGATTTGCCATGTATTCCGCTTGTTTGTAGGAGATCGATTCCCGTTCGGCATCAATGGCTTTGCGCTCCTGGATGGAGATGTGCTTGCACTGATCTTCCAGCTTGGCTTTTTTTACCCGGTGAATCTGGTCCAGGTTTTCGGCCAGGATCCGGTGAGCCAGGACATCGGCATACCGCCGGATGGGTGACGTGAAATGAGTATAGTACTGAAATCCCAGGCCAAAGTGGCCGATGTTGTTGGTGGTGTATGCCGCTTTGGCCATGGTGCGAATGGCGATGGGTGCCAGCATTTTTAAAACCGGGTCCTCCCTGGCGGCCTCCTGAATGGTATTCAGCGAGCGGGCGATTTGCTGGGGTGTCTGGGTTTGCAATTCGTAGCCCAGGTCCCGGACAAATACGCCGAATTCGTTCAGTTTGTCGATGTCTGGCAGGTCGTGTACCCGATAGACAAAAGGGATTTCATGTTCCTTGCCCTTTTCGGCAATGTACCGCGCCACTTCCCGGTTTGCCAGCAACATAAAATCTTCAATCAACAGGTGGGCATCCTTGCGCTCCTTGACAAACACGCCAACCGGTTCGTTTTTATCGTTCAGCTCAAACTGCACTTCATCGGTCTCAAACTGGATGGCTCCACGTTTGATGTTTTGAGCGCGCAATCTTTTGGCAATTTTATTCAGCATCAACAATTGATCCTGGTAGAGGTTGGATTTTTTTTCCAGAACCTCCTGCGCACCTTCGTAGGTAAAGCGGTGATCGGAGTGAATGACCGTCCGGCCAAACCAGGAAGAGGCCAGGTTTAATTTTTTGTCAAAGGTGAATACGGCCGAAAAGGTCAATTTGTCTTCATGGGGATTCAGCGAACAAAGGTCGTTGGAAAGTTTTTCAGGCAACATGGGAGCCACGCGATCAACCAGGTAGACGGAAGTCGACCGGCGATAGGCTTCCTGATCCAGGGCAGTATGAGGCTGAACATAATGCGTGACATCTGCGATGTGGACACCGATCTCTATGTTTCCGTTTTTTAATACCTGGTAGGACAGGGCATCGTCAAAATCTTTGGCCGATTTAGGGTCAATGGTAAAGGTAAGTACGGGTCTGAAATCACGCCGTTTTCCGATCTCTCCATCGCTAATAACCGGGTTGATGGAAGCGACCTCTTCCTCTACTTCGGCGGGGAAGGTGAGTGAAAATCCCTGGCGCAAAAGGATCGACTTCATGTTGTAGTCGTTCACGTCTTCAATGTCGAGGCGTTCCAGGTATTTACCGGCGACCAGATTCCGACCGTAATTCCAGTCGGTGATCTGTACCACGATTTTATCATCCAGTTCAATGTCATCCGGGAAATCGGTCAGGACGATATCGAAAGGGATCATGGGGTTGTCCGTCAGGACAAAGTATTGTTTGCGGCCACTGATGACGGTTCCGACAAACTGATCTTGCTGCCTTTTGATGACTTCCAGCACTTCCCCAAAGGGTTTATTGCGTGAGCTTCCGGTGGTTTTCACCTTGACCAGGTCCCCGTTGAGGGCATTGTGCAGGTGCTTGGCCGGCACGAAAATGTCGGTAGAGCCATCCTCTGGGATGATGTAGGCGGCGCCGGAGCGGATGGTATCCACCCGGCCTTCTTTCATCTGGAAGGAGTCACCATTTTTGCGACTGGAGTGTAGCATAAATTTATCTTCGCCGATTGTTTCAACAATGCCGCGATTTTGCAGGACATAGAGCGCATGACGCACCTCCTCCCAGCTGGCATCCAATTGAAGTTTTTTACTTAATTGCTTTATGTTGACTTTTTTCTGCGGGTGGTGGTGGAAAAATTGATAAAGTTGATTTTGTAAATTTCTTTTGGATTTGGGTTTTTTCCTAAACTGTTTTTTGCGAGCCATTTAATTAAGTTTTGAACGGGAGGAGTAGATTTCCCCGTTCGGTAAAATTTCAATTTCGTAGGTGTTGCTTTCCTTGGGGTCGAAGCGCTCACTGAGGTCGGTAGCTCCCTCGGCGATGTGAATGATGCCTTCCTCATCAAAATGGGCCACCCTGCGGAACAATTGATCATCGCGTACCAACATCCCGCCTATCCGTTCGGAGCTCAGGAACTGACCTTTTTTATCAAAGATGAGCATCAGGTATTCGTAGGTAAGCAATGATGCTTTCCAGATCACCAGCGCATGGTATTCGTCCTGGCTGATGCGAAAGCAAGGCACATATTCCGTGTACTCATCGTCGTCGGGAAGTAATGGACGCAACATTGCATCGAACAACTCGCCTGGAAATGGATCATTGTTTTGACTAAATAAGGAAGCACTTTCATCATCCAGAAAAAGGGGCAATTCCAATTGTGGGAACAATTCCAATAAATCTCCGAAAGTTATCTTACCCATAGACGGCTGTCCGTTCATTTTTCGCGGCAAAGATAAGGGTATTCTCATAGATGTTCAGCAGTGCGGTAGCCCACGGCAATAAGGTGTTCATCCTTTACTAACAATGTTGGGTGCATTTGGTTTCACAGACACCCTGACCCGGGGCAAATACCTACGCCTTGGGGAGACCCCGGCAGTCGCCCAGGAAGGATCATTCAACGGATTGAAAAATGCCGATCGGAGGCCCAATTTAAAAGAATAATTAGACTGATTCTAAATAAAAACCGCAAAGTGGCTTAACCTTGGGAAGCGGGTATAAATCAATAGATTTGCAGGGCAATTTTAATCTTCATTAGGAACCAAATAATATGTTA
>JAGQXC010000168.1 GCA_020436785.1 Saprospiraceae bacterium
CTGATTTATTGGTGGATGCAAAGATAGTGTTTAAGGCGTGTTTACGTATTTACGTGTTTGTTTAGGAGTTGCCGTGTTCATGAGTCTTGGTGTTTCGGTTTCCCTGGGCCAAAACGTGAAGAGTTTGTTGAAATGGTACCAACAATTCACTTATTAGTCCATTCGATCAACATAATACCTATTATCTAATATCAGATGTCTTTTGTCTGAAGTCTATTGGCTGACATCTGAATACTATTCTATACTTTCGTTTCCATGTGGGACATTTTACAGCAATTGGATGAAAGTATTTTTCACTGGATCAACCGAAGTTGGTCGTCCGGTATCATGGATTTCTGGATGCCGCTGGTCAGGAACAAATACTTTTGGTTCCCCTTGTATGTTTTCCTGATTGCCCATGTCCTCTTTAATCGCAGTAAACCCTGGTGGCTATTACTTTGTATTGCGTTTGTCATCCTGTTATCCGATACCTTCAGCAGCAAGGTGCTTAAACCGGTATTCCATCGCCTCCGACCCTGCAACAATACCGAGCTGATTATTGTACGCCGGGTAAACTGTGGAAGTGGATACAGTTTTACCTCGTCGCATGCCAGCAATCATTTTGCCCTGTCCACGTTTCTTTTTCTTGCTTTGGCTACCTGGCCGTTGTGGGTAAGAAGTTTGCTGATGTTGTGGGCGCTCAATGTGGCTGTCGCTCAGGTGTACGTCGGTGTCCACTATCCCTCGGACGTGTTGGCAGGATCATTGATTGGTATGGGCATAGGCTGGGCCGTTTATCGTTACCTCTATTTAAAATTCAGCGAACCTACGAATGAATTGGCTGGTACTGATCGGTAGTGTCTGGTTAGGCGGATTGTTGGGGTTGACTTCCGACTTTATTCGCCAGACCATTTGGCCAAAGCTTTTTTTGAGTTTTGGCGGTGCTTATTTGCTGGCCGTTGCTTTTTTGGTCCTATTGCCATCGGTTTACGATTCTCCCGCTCCGACCGTTGGAATTTGGGTATTGGTTGGATTCCTGATCCAGGTATTTCTGGAGTTTTTCTCCCAGGGAATTGAACACGGTCACATGCATCTCCACGACCATGGTCAGCGCAAAATGATCCTTTCGGTCATGTTTGGCCTCTGCACTCATGCCTTTCTGGAAGGCGTACCCCTGGAGTTTTTGCCCCATGGCCATGCACATACGCATCCATTGGGGACAAGTTATCTGTGGGGGTTGGCGTTCCATAAATTTCCGGCAGCGTTTGCCCTGGTCACCATTTGTAAAGGGCATCAACTGGTTCGCAAGTACGTCCTGGTTTGTCTGGCCATCTTTTCAATAATGTCACCTCTGGGATTGCTTGCCGGCGGCTGGCTGGATATCGGGAGGTATTTGCCGCAAATCAATGCATTGGTCGTTGGCCTTTTTCTGCACATTGCTACCACCATTTTGTTTGAATTGTCACCGACGCACCGTGCCATTTCCCTTTATCGCTTGCTCGCTATACTGGCGGGTTTCGCCCTGGTTTACTTTACCAGTTGATCACAGGGGAAGTTTCGGGTCCACCTGATGGGTCAGCAGGTCGGCAAATTCGTCGCGCTCCCGGATCAGGTAGGATTTGCCATCCAAAACCATGACCTCTGCCGGCAGTAACCGGGAATTGTAATGGGAAGCCATCGTAAAACAATAAGCGCCGGCATTTCGCATACACAGCACATCCCCGACCTGAATCTCCGGAATCTTGCGGTTATAGGCAAATGTATCGGTCTCACAGATGTAGCCGACGACCGTGTACAGCCGCGGCTTGCCCTCGGGGTGGGACACATTTTCGATTTCATGGTGGGAACCATACATCATCGGTCTTCCCAGGTGCTGAAATCCGGAATTCACGCCGGCAAAGACGGTGGAAGTGGTTTGTTTGATCAGATTGGTACGAACCAGGAAATAACCTGATTCCGAGACGATGAACTTCCCGGGTTCGAAGACCAGGGTGAGCTCTTTTCCGTATTCTTTGCAAAATTTACGGAATCGTTTGCCAAGCTCCTTGCCAAATTCCTCGATATCGGTTTCGTAATCCTCCGGTTTATATTTCACCTTGAATCCACTTCCAAAATCGATGTAGTCAAGGTCAGGAAATTCCTTGGCCACATTCAACAGTATCTCAGCCGCTTGCAGAAAGACACCGACATCCAGAATGTCGGAACCGGTATGCATGTGAACGCCTTTGATGCGAATGCCTAGATGATCGGTTAATCGACGTACCAACGGCATCTGATGGAAGGAAATACCAAATTTTGAATCGATGTGTCCCACCGAGATCTTCTGGTTACCTCCGGCCATCACATGTGGGTTAACGCGGATCCCGATCTCCAGGCCGGGGTATTCATGCCCCAGAGCTTCAAGCATTTCAATATTGTCGATGTTCATCGAAATGCCCATTTCCATGACCTGGCGAATCTCATCGAGGGACACCATATTTGGAGTATACATAATCCGGTCTTTGGAAAAACCTGCCTGGATGCCCAGTTGTACTTCACCGATTGACACGGCATCAAGACAGCTGCCCAGGTGGTTGAGATAGCGGAGGATACTGATGTTTGATAATGCCTTGGTGGCATAGTTGATCCTTAGGTCAGGCACTTCAAACGCCCGGTACATCCGTTCAAATTGACGGCGAATGATCCCGGCATCATAGACATAAAGTGGAAGCCCGTATTCTTCCGCCAGGGTGAGGGCCGGCAGACCTCCAATGGTAAAGGTTTCTTTCATGAGGCAATTGCGATTCGAGAATGCAAAGATTACATTTTATCCGTAAAGAATGACCTGCTTTTGTCCCCGCCAAATTTGCCGGCATTGTAGGCTGCTGATTGACCTTTGGGTATGGACAATGATTTCCAATCACTCCCTGCCAGTGATTTGGACCAAAATACGATTTGCCCGACATGATAGGCGTAATGCGCCAATTGCCGCTGGAGGGCCTCCAGAACCGTGTGGCCCTCATTGCGGATAAAGACGATGGCATCAAGTGGGTGCCCCCGTGCCTGGTCGATCGCCGTAAAAACCAGTTTCCAGGATTCTTCCCACTCTTTGAGCAACTGGGATTTATTGAGGGCTGGATCCATAAATTCCGACTCGCGATCGCGCCAGCTTTTTTCGCCGTCGGAGGTAAAAAAATCGGTAAATCGAGAACGCATATTGCCTATCAGGTGGCCCACAATGATGGCAACACTGTTGTCCTCCGGATGGTGTTTCTGGTGAATCTGATGATCGTCCAATTGTTCTACCGCTTTCTCGGCCAGATGTTTGTAGTAACGGAATAATTTTTCAACCGTATCCAGGTAATTAACAGCATCCATGTATGTAATTGTTTATTTCTTGCATCCGGCCAGGGCTATCCATTCATCTTCCTGATCCATCCAGTCCCAAACGATGTCGGGATAAGCCATTCGGATGGCCCGGTCGTCACCACTCAAGATACCACTTACGACCAGATGCCCTCCGTGTTTTACAGATTGGGAGAGCGTCCCGGCGTGCACCTGGAGAACATCCAGGTTCACATTTGCCACCACGAGGTCAAATTGGCGATGATCAATCTCCCCGGCAGAGCCCAGACAAGCCAGGATTTCCACCTGGTTCAGGGCGGCATTGGCAGTCATGCTTTCAACGGCTTCCGGACGGATATCTATGCCAAGGACTTGTTGTGCTCCCAGTCGCATCGCCAGGATGCCCAGTATGCCAGTGCCGGCGCCAAAATCCAGTACTGTGCAACCATCAAGAGTTGCATGGCGCATCCATCGCATGATAAGTCGGGTGGTCTCATGGTGACCGGTACCGAAAGCATTGGCCGGATTGATCACCAGTTCATGAGCAATATGAGGAGGAGCCGCCGCATGAAAATCCGCACGGATATAAACCCAGTCATCGATGTTGACGGGTTCAAATTGGGATTCCCAGACCGCATTCCAGTTTTGGTCGGCAATGGTTTCTTTGGAGCAGGAAAACGCTAATTGCTGGTTCAACTGTTCGAGGAAGGGAGCAAACGTGGGTATATGGCGCTGGGCAACGTAAAATCCCATGGCGCCTTTCTCTTCCAATATCCCTTCTACCTCCGGACGCAGGCTGATTTCTGCATGGATCCATTCACGGTCGATTCCGGTGGCAGTAATCCAATAAACCTGATAATCCATCAGCCGTAGATTTCTTTTTGGTTGGCCTTCAGGGTATTCATCAGTAATGAAGTGATGGTCATCGGTCCGACCCCTCCGGGTACCGGTGTAATGAAACTGCATTTGTCAGCAACGGCATCAAAATCAACATCACCAACCAACCGGGTTCCCTTGGGTGCTGAGGGATCGTCGATGCGGTTCATACCCACGTCAATGATTACAGCGCCTTCTTTGACCATATCCGCCGTAACAAATAAGGGTTTGCCCATCGCTACGACCAGAACATCGGCACGGCGACAAAGGTCTTTGATGTTTTGGGTCATGCTATGGCAAAGGATAACGGTGGCATTGCCGGGATTGGCTTTGCGTGATAGCAACAAGCTGATCGGGGTTCCGACAATGTTGGAGCGTCCCAGGACCACACATTCCTTCCCGGCAACATTGATGTGGTATTTATCCAGCATTTGCATGATACCAAATGGAGTCGCTGGCAGATAGGCAGGCAGCCCGATGGTCATCCGGCCAACGTTCATGGGATGGAATCCATCCACATCTTTTTTAGGATCGATGGCCAGCGTCACCTTGATCTCATCGATGTGCTTTGGCAGCGGCAATTGAACGATGAAACCATCGATATCCGGATCATTGTTAAGATCCTCCACAATCTGTAACAATTCAGCTTCGGAAATGGATGCATCCTTTTTAATCAAAGTGGACTTAAACCCCACCAAATCGCACGCTTTTACTTTGTTGCGGACATAGACCTGTGAAGCCGGATCCTCACCGATCAATACGGCTGCCAAATGGGGCTGCTTGCCACCGCCAGCGATGATTTGATCTACCTGGGCGGCGATCTCTTTTTTGATTTCTTTGGAGAGCCATTTTCCGTCGATCAGTTCCATGATTTTGCCTTTTTATATGGGGTGCAAAGGTAGTGTAAATTTGCCCTAAGGTACCGGAATGTCCCTCAGAAAAACCAATATCATCGGCAGGATTCAGGAGCTATTGATTTACAAAAGACTGTAGTTGGTGATACACTTCATACATGGGTAGCCCCATAATGTTGCTGTAACTGCCCTCGATGCGTACAATTTTGTTCCACCCAATCCAATCCTGGATGCCATAGGCGCCAGCTTTATCCAGCGGATCAAACGATCTTACATAATAGCCTATCTCTTTGGCAGTTAGTTGTCCAAAAGTAACCAACGATTGAGCCGAGAAGGAAAGACTTTTATTTGGCGTCATCAAACAGACACCGCTCACCACCTGGTGGGTTCTCCCGGATAATCGTTCCAGCAATTCATGTGCTTCGGAAGGATCGGTTGGCTTGCCGATGATCTCGCCTTCCATTATGACGATGCAATCCGCTGTCAGGATTAAATCCCGGTGCTCGATCAGGGGCAATGCATGGACCGCTTTCTGATGGGCCAACCATTCCGGCACATCCACCGGGTCCATCCCCTCCGGTACGACTTCATCGTAGGCATTTGGGATTAATTCAAAGCGAAATCCCGCCTCCGCCAGTAAATATTGACGGCGTGGCGATTGTGATGCCAGCCCGATCAGAAATTTATTCATCCATTCCATACTTCCAAAACATTGAAAATCCATAACATAGCCAATCCAGCTGCAAGGTGAACTTTGATCCATTGTTGCCCGCGGCGGTAGTCCCGGTTAATTACCAGGAACCAGGCCATGGCCAATGTCATTCCGGCCAATAGACTGAGGGCCATTCCGGTCAGGGGTGGCAGCCTGAAAAAAACCATCGTCATGAAAATAAGTACGCCTACACCATAACCGCCACCAATAAGTAAGGCGTAACGGTGGGCCACTCCCCGGCCGAATCGAACCGGGAACGTGGTGCAATTGGCTTGATGATCCCCGGAGTAATCTTCCAGATCTTTCACAATTTCACGAAACCAGGTAGCTCCAAAGCTAAAGTAGAGATACCAAAGAAACATAAACCGGATCACCGCAGGAAAATCATCCTTCCATGGTAATCCCGGGTTGCCAACCATAAACATGGCCGGCAGACAGGCCGCAAAGAAAGCCATCAATAGATTGCCGGCGACTGGACTGCATTTGAGCCGGGTGGCATAAAACCAAAGACCTGTTGGGCCAAGCCACAACATCCATAGCCAGGCCAGGTAATCATAACTCTGCCAGAGGTAACACCAGGCCACCAGCGTCACCAATTGGCCGCCAGCAAACAGCTTCCAGAGTTGAGATCGGTGGATTTTACCCAGGACCAGCGGTGAAAGGCGTTGGTTAGCCCGGTCCATGTCTTCATCGTAAAGATCATTCAATACGTATCCGGCAGTCATCATTCCGATGCTGAACAGGATAAATGCCGTCAATTGCCAACCATTGACCAGGTCTCTGGCTGGGTCAACCGGCTGGATCAGGGTCAGGTAAATGGAAAGCTCAGCGACGATGGCCAATAAAATATTTAATGGCCGGATGTGATGAAGCACAAATTTTGCATTATTATTAGAGGTCAAGCTTCGGACGAGGCTGCCCGGTGAGGTGGGAACCGCCCTGCCTGAAGAATCGGTTTAACACATTTAATCGTAAAAATCGAAACTAAAACTTTGTTCTAAAAGTATTTTAGTAGAAATTGACCACATAAGCCGGCAAGAATGGAAGAGACCACACAGGCATCAAAGGAGCTTAATTATAAATTCAGGGAGATCCGGATTTATGCTTCTACGGAGTGGTTGGCTGATAACCGGAAGAAATACCGGCAAGTGTTTGACCGCTTTGATACGACCTTCGTATATGTAGAATTGTCCTTTTACAATAAGCTATTTGACAAGGACAACTGGGAAGCAGAGGTCGTACTGCGCTGTATGTCTACCCAAAAATCGAAGAAGGAGATCTGCAATCTCCAGTTCGTTCGCAAAATCAATAAATACGATCCTGTCATCCACATCCGTGAAGGGTGGGGGAATAAGAAAGAAGGCGCCTTCTGGAAGAAAGGCACCTACTACTGGGAAGCATATATCGATGGAGAAAAGGTAGGAACCAAGTATTTCTACGTCGAAGATGCCGGACATGCTTTCGATAGTTTCAGTAACCCCTACTTCAAGTTGCACTCCCTAAAACTTTACGAGGGTCCTTACGACGATGTCAATGAATTGGACCGTACCTATTATACGGTATTCCATGCCGAAGAAACCCGCTACATTTATGCGGAGGCGGTATTCGAGAACCTGATGCTGGACCGGAATTGGCAATTTGAATTATTCTTCAAATTTTTCAACGAGGCTCAGGAATTGAAAGGGCAGGTGGTGCGATTGCTCGAAGTGAAAGAAGACGAGGAATACATCAAAGTGACCGCAGGTTGGGGGGCAAACATGAAAAACACCTGGCGTCCAGGCAGTTATTCGGTGGCGATCACTTATATGGATTACCTGGTGGCCCGGCTTCCCTTTGAAGTGGACTACGATTTTGAAGAGGGGGTTAATCCGGTTTACCTGCCTAACGAACAAAATCCATTGCATCTCGTCCCGGAGGAAAACATGAACCTCACGTTTGAAGAGGTCATTGCCCGCCTCGATGCACTGATCGGGTTGCAAAAGATTAAGAATCAAGTTCGTGAACACGCCCAGTACATCCAATTCATCAAGTTGCGCCGGGAAAAAGGGTTTGAAGAGAAAGAGGGCATCAACATCCATTCGGTGTTTACCGGTAACCCTGGTACCGGAAAAACTACGGTTGCTAAAATGATGGGTTTACTTTACAAAAAAATGGGACTCCTCACCAAAGGGCATGTCCATGAAGTAGACCGGGTCGATTTGGTTGGTGAATACATCGGTCAAACCGCTCCTAAAGTACGTGAAGCCATTGAGAAGGCGCGGGGTGGTGTCTTGTTTATCGATGAAGCGTATGCCCTTGCCAGAGCCAATGACGACAGCAAGGATTTTGGGCGGGAAGTGATTGAATTGCTGGTGAAGGAAATGAGTGATGGAGCGGGGGACCTGGCGGTCATCGTGGCAGGTTATCCCAAAGAAATGCAATATTTTCTTAAATCCAACCCGGGTTTGCGCTCCCGGTTTAAGATCTTCCTGGATTTTCCGGACTATTTGCCCCAGGAGCTTTCCTTGATTGCGGATTATGCAGCCAAAGAGAAAGAAGTAGCGCTTGCTGCCGAAGCGAAGGAGCTGATCGACCATATGATCACCGAAGCCTACCGGTCTCGCGACAATTCATTTGGCAATGCGCGCTATGTCCATGACTTGATCGATAAGGCCAAGATTCAAATGGCTTTGCGCATTATGGAGACAGAAAATCCTTATCACCTCAGTCCGGAAGAACTGGAGGTGATCTTCCTGGAAGATGTTGAGAAAATTAAGGTGGCTGCCAGCCGGCGCACCCCGAATATTCCTGTCGACGAAGAGTTGCTTGCCAGCTCTCTAACGGCCCTGGAAGCTCTGGTCGGGCTAAAAGAAGTCAAAAAAGAAATCCTTGACCTGGTGAATATCGTGCGTTATTACCGCCGTCAGGAAAAGGATGTACTCAACAATTTCTTCTTGCACACGGTGTTTGTTGGAAACCCCGGCACCGGTAAAACCACGGTGGCACGTATCCTCACCCAACTCTACAAAGCATTGGGTATCCTGGAGAAAGGACACATGGTGGAGACCGACCGGCAGGGACTGGTGGCAGGATTCGTTGGACAAACCGCCATCAAGACGGCGGAAAAAATCGATGAAGCCAAAGGGGGAGTCTTGTTCATTGACGAAGCCTATTCGCTGACCACTTCACATCCCCAGTCGGGTGATTATGGACAAGAAGCCATCCAGACCTTATTGAAGCGCATGGAAGACGACCGGGGCGTTTTTTTCGTGTTTGTGGCCGGTTATCCGGAAAACATGGAGCGGTTTCTGAAGGCCAACCCGGGATTGAGTTCGCGCTTCGATAAAGTCTTAAAGTTCGAAGACTATGATCCCGACGAACTGAAAGAAATTGCCATCAAGATGGTGCAGGATAAAGGATTGAAATTCAGAGATGATGCGTTGACTTATCTCCACGATCAATTCCGGCTGTTACATGCCAAACGCGACCGGTATTTTGGTAATGCGCGGGCAGTCCGCCAGGCCATTCTGGAAGCAATTAAATTCCAGAATCTTCGATTAGCTGCTCTAGAGGGCCCTGATCCGCATGATCTGCCATACATCGAACTGGACGACCTGAAACAGGTAAATCTGGATCAACCCCAGGTCATCAGCAACCAGAATGCCATTGGCTTCAAACGGTAATCCAATCAAATACTGCGTAGAACGGTCCAGGGCTTCCATTGGGTCGGGATACTACGGATGTGGATGGATTCTTTAACCGGTGCATTTAGTGAAAGCAATCCCCATTGGTCAAATTCCACGGCCAGCGATTTCGATTCTTCGCGAATAATTTCCTTCCAGGCTTGCAACATCCCCCGCGACCAGCGAATGTCATCCATGATGATCATGGCGTCAGCGGATAGGTGCGGTTTGATTTGCCTGAAATATTCCATGGTTGCCAGGTAAGTATGGTTGGCATCCATATGAACCACATCAATGGGAGGTAACTGCGGTAATAGAGAAGGCAAAACCTTTTCGATGGGGCCCGGATGGATGGCTATATTCTCAAGTCCCAATTTTGCAAACACATCACGGGCATAATTCGCGAGGAATGGATCCCCTTCCAGGGTGTGAACCGCGGACCTCCTGTGGGCTGCCCCCAGATAAGCGGCGGAATATCCTAGTGCCGTTCCCAATTCCAGAATGAATGCCGGTTTTTTCCAGGTCATCAACCGGAAATAGGCTTCTCCCCGCGATTTGGGAAGGGCCGCTCGTCCGGCAAACCGGCGGATAGTGGTTGAGGCATTCGTTAACGGACCGGTACCGAAGTCCATTCGGGTAATTCGCGTCGAGTCCATGCTGACCTGCTGCCGTATCTCTGCGAAATCGTCAAAGAAATAATAGTGTTTGTCGACGTCTTCAACCAGGCTGATTAGTTTGTAAGCCAACGGGCTGTGTACCTGATACACGGTTTTTGCCTGGTAATAAAATTGCAGCGTGGCTAAGGCCTGCCAAGGTTTGTTCGGCATGTTAAGGTTATCCTATTTAATTCTTACCCGATACTTTTTAAAAGTTTGTATCCGTCTTGAACCAAAAATAACCGAAGATGCGATTACAAGTTAGTATTTGTCTGTTGATCATTCAGTTGCCTTTATTTGGGCAAGCTTACTTTACCGCAGGAGGTGTTCGTCTGGGTACTGAAAATGGGCTTTCCGTCAAACAGCGAATCTTAAAACATTCGACCATCGAACTGGGCATTTTGTCCGGATTTAAGACCGATTACTTGTCGGTCGGAGTGGATTACCACCGGCATTACCCGATCTTCATCCGGAATCTTAACTTATATGCCGGTTTGGGCCTGGTGTCCCAACGATTTCAGCCTCAGGCGTTTGAACAGGATGTCTTTAAGCGGCATGGTGTGACATTTACAGGCGGCATCGAAGCAACCCTTGGCCGGGTAAATGTTGCCTGGGATTATAAGCCGATGTTTTTTCTTGGGAATTCAGACCGATTGTTTGCTTCCAATAGTGGCATCAGTATCCGCTATGTGTTTCTGCGTAATAAAGATGTCAAGAAATGGGAGCGAGAACAAGACAAGAAGCACCGGAAGAAGAATCAACGTAAGCGTCCGAAGCTGTTCCATCGTGACGGATGAACGGCAATGATTGACTGGGAGTCATCAAAACATTAAATTATTTTATTATATAAAAGCAAGGTATTTGTACCTTTAGGCATGAACTATTGATGATATGCCATGAGAAAACTACTGATGCTCCTCCCGTTGATTTCTTTCTTTTTCCATTCAAGCGCCCAGGAATTTTACGACAAAAGCAATTGGTTGCCTGATCATCAATTCAGAAGCGGTTTAACCGTTGCCATCGCAGACATGAACGGAGACCTTTATCCTGATCTGCTGCGGATGCGAAACGGGCGCGATCTTGAAGTGAGCTTGCTGGTACCCGGAGACACCCTGCTCGTAGCTTATCCCACCGATCCGGTTAGCCATCCGGGCCAGACCTGGTGTCTGGTCGTCGGAGACGTTAATAATGATGGATTTAACGATATCGTGACCGGAGGTGATACGGATGGAATCATTCTTTGGAAAATGGGCCAGAATGGCAAGGTGATCGAGAAAGTAATTTTGCCTGAAGGAAATTTCTATGCCCAGGCGGCTAATTTTGTGGATCTGAATAATGATGGCTGGTTGGACTTATTTGTATGTAATGACAATGGAATTTCCAGAATTTATGGCAACGACCGTCAAGGTAATTTGTCTCCTCAAACGGGATGGCTGCACTTGGAAACGGAAACGCCGTCGGATAATTCCGGAAATTATGGCAGTATCTGGACGGATTTTGACCAGGATGGAGATCTTGATTTATACATTTCGAAATGCAAAGCGGCCGCACAACTGCCTACGGATCCACGCCGCATCAATCAGCTATTTGTTAATTACGGACCTCAGGGGTTTAAAGAAGAAGGGGCAGCCCGGGGACTCGCTCTCGGGGATCAGTCCTGGATAAGCGATTTTGGTGATGTAGACAATGATGGTGACATGGACGCGATTGTCTTTAACCACGATCCGGAATCCAAATTAATGATCAATGACAATGGGATCTTCAAAGATTATACGGATTCCATGGGCGTAAAGATTGAAGGATTACTTATCCAGGGTTTCTTCCGCGATATGGATAACGACGGAAAGCTGGACATCATCGTATTAGGTAATGCTCCGTATTATTACCATAATGATGGAAATTATCATTTTTCGGGTCGCTCAATTTGTAATGCCCAATACACGATGACTTCCGGTGTCGTCGGCGATTTTAATTTCGACGGGTACTTCGACATTTACGGCATTTATGGAAGAGATTTTGTTGATCCAGGCCCGGACTTTGACAAGCTTTGGGTGCAAAAGACGGGTGAATATTGCTGGATTACCGTGGCCCTGGAAGGTGTGGAGTCCAACCGGAACGGGATTGGTGCGACGGTAGAAATCTATGGATCAACCGGCAAGCAAATCCGGGAAGTACGCTCTGGTGAAGCCTATGGCATCACGGCCTCAGCGGCCATTTATGCCGGGATCAATTCCGATAAAGAGGTGGAAAAACTGGTGGTCAAGTGGCCCTCAGGCATTGTGGACAGTTTTAGTCATTTGCCGGCCAATCACCGCTATGTGGTCACGGAAGGATCCTGCCGTTACTTGCCGGTGCCTATGCAATATACCGGCGATCCGGCGATTTGCGGAGGGGACAGTTTAACCTTGACCCTGCCCGGATGGGATTCCCTGGTTTGGAGTGATGGCTCGAAAGAATCTACCCTGCAAGTAAAGAAGTCAGGCATTTACTTTGGCCGGGGAATTTTGAATGGTTGTCCACAGATCTCGGAACCACTCTATGTGGAAGTGGATCCGGTTGAAAATCCGCAAATAGCAGTTACCGGCGACACGATCATTTGTGAGGGTGGGGAAGTGGTGCTGTCGCTTCCTGCAGCCAGCGCTTACTTGTGGAACAACGGATCCACCGAACAAGTGCTCCGGGTTAATCAAAGCGGACCGGTGTGGGCGAGTGTCAGCGGGCTTTGTGCCGATTTCAATTCGGACACCATCCAGATACATGTATTGCCATCCAGGTTGCCGGAAAGCGTGCAGGGTGCCGACCTGGCTGCTCCGGGTTCGGCGATATTAACCGCTGTTGGCGACAGCATCTTGTGGTATAATGATCCGGATCAAGGTCAGTTGGTTGGAGAAGGCCCGGAATTTCTCACACCGGTCATCGACAAAGCAACGACGTTTTATGCCAGTAATGTCATCACTTTTCCGGGAGAATCCTTCGAAGTGGGTGAGCAGTTGCGCCCAACGGCAAGTGTCTATCACAATAATAATTTTAACGGGCGAATGTTCTTTAATGTCTTCCAGTCACTGACTTTACAGTCGGTAACGGTCTTTACCGACACGCCGGGGGTTCGCCGGATACTTCTATTGAAAGGTGCCGATGTGATTGCTTCCAAGGAGGCGATGGTCGATACCGGGACGACTGAATTGACCCTGGATTTTGAGCTGGAGCCTGGTCTTAGCTATGAACTGACGACCGATGCCAGTTTGAACCGGGACAGCTTCGGCTTCAATTCCCCGCTTCTTTACCGGACGACCGGACTTCAGGACAGCTATCCCTATGGGGACCCCGGGGTGATAGAGATCACAGGGAATAACTATAGCCTGGATGAATATTATTATTTCTACCGCTGGAAAATCAAGACCCGAGACCGGTACTGTGAGTCCCCGCGGGTCCCGGTAGAAGTGACGATAGAAACCTCCTCACGCGATGTGGAAGAACTTACCGGTTGGTTGGTCTATCCAAACCCGGTTTCTACGACCTTAATCTTGCGAGCAGATCAAGGTGCTTCGCGGTTGTTGAAGGTCCGGATGATGGATTTGCAGGGCCGGGTGCGCTGGCAGCAGGTTCCCGCTGGAAACGTCACCTCTTTGCGTGCTTCCATGGAGGAACTTCCAGCCGGCATTTATTGGTTGGAAATACAAACGGAGAAAGGACGGGCCACTGCAAAAATTTTAAAATTGTAGTGATCACATGCAAAATCAATTTTTATCTTTGCACTCGCCTTCTAAATGGTGGATGTAGCTCAGTTGGTTAGAGCGCTGGATTGTGGTTCCAGAGGTCGCCGGTTCAAGCCCGGTCTTCCACCCTACTGACGCACTTCCGACACCTAAGGGTTGTCGGAAGTGGTCAGCATCGCTTAACCCATAAATCGTAACCAAAGAAATACCGTGCGTCAGTAGTGCTGACATGCTGACCGAGCGTAGCGAGTAATCA
>JAGQXC010000169.1 GCA_020436785.1 Saprospiraceae bacterium
AAATCAAAAATCAAAAATCGTCAATCTTCAATGGTTGTTGATTTGTATATGGCGGGATCAATAAGGAATGTTGATTTGTTAATTTGGTGATTTGTGTATAGCCGGATCTATCCTAAATCAAAAATCAAAAATCGTCAATCTTCAATGGTTGTTGATTTGTATATGACGGGATCAATAAGGAATGTTGATTTGTTAATTTGGTGATTTGTGTATAGCCGGATCTATCCAAAATCAAAAATCAAAAATCGTCAATCTTCAATGGTTGTTGATTTGTATATGACGGGATCAATAAGGAATGTTTGATTTGTTAATTTGTGTTTAGCCGGATCCATCAAAAATCAAAAATCAAAAATCGTCAATCTTCAATGGTTGTTGATTTGTATATGGTGGGATCCATAAGGAATGTTGATTTGTTAATTTGGTGATTTGTGGATAGCCGGATCTATCAAAAATCAAAAATCAAAAATCGTCAATCTTCAATGGTTGTTGATTTGTATATGGCGGGATCAATAAGGAATGTTGATTTGTTAATTTGGTGATTTGTGTATAGCCGGATCCATCCTAAATCAAAAATCAAAAATCGTCAATCTTCAATGGTTGCTGATTTGTATATGGCGGGATCCATAAGGAATGTTGATTTGTTAATTTGGTGATTTGTGTTTAGCCGGATCTATCCTAAATCAAAAATCAAAAATCGTAATCAATAGGGTTTGTTGATTTGTATATCTGCATATCTGGTGATTTGTATATGGCGGGATCCATAAGGAGTGTTGATTTGTTAATTTGTGTTTAGCCGGATCCATCCTAAATCAAAAATCGTTAATCTTCAATGGTTGTTGATTTGTATATGGCGGGATCCATCAAAAATCAAAAATCGTATTTATCAATCACAGTACGCCGCCCGGTCGGTAAGCCGGTAACTTGGCGCCTTCCGGACCGTAATGGCGGATTAATTCGCGGACCAGCATACTGTAAAGCCCGGCATGCTTCATAGTCACATCGTGGGAAAGCGGTACGTCCATGCCCGGGATAAAGCCATAATCTGCAAAACCCTCCACCAGCTCGCGGTCACGACTGATGAGGTGAACTGGCACGGCAGCTTCTGTGATCTTACCGATACAGGTAAAATTCATGCCCGGAGGTTGATGGTCGCCGATCAGGATGACCAGGCTGTGGTCCGGAACGGTCGAAAAGATGAAACGCATATGGACTTCCATGGCATAGCGGATGGCCTCAAAATAACGCATCGATTCATCGGCAAAATCCAGGCTTCGGTTGGTTCCATCCGGGCAGGTTTTAATCGTATCTAGGTCCCTCCAATCGTTCAAGACGGGCGGTACATGGTGCCATGGTCCATGGGTGGTCATATTGATGGAAAAGATAAAGTAGGGTTGCCGGGACTTATCCAACAGATGGGCATCGAAATAATTCAATGCATACTGATCCGGCATGCCGCCGAAATAATCGTATTGATAGCCCTGGTAGGGAAAATCCTCGTACTTAATCCAATGGTCAAATGCATAAAAGCGGTCGGCTAAGGCATAGGACAGTGTGGTGGACTGCGTTTGATCGGCCATGGTCTTGATGCGATAGGTATTGTACCCTTCGCCGGAGAAATAACGAACCAGGTGGGGATAATTGTAATCCGCTGAAAGAAGATGGTTGAAGGTGAGGTGATTATTGATGGTCAGTCCGGTCATGGCCGAGGTAAAGGACAACCAGGATCTTCCTCCCATAATAGGAGCCTCACTGAAGGTGGAGTATACGGTATAACCGGAATCCTGGTAGATGTGGGCATACTGATCCATGAGTTGGGTGTAAAGCGGGCCTTCCTGCCACAGGCATTTGGCAACGGCGCCATAGGATTCCACAAAAAGCAGATAGACATTAGGAGGATTTTTCAGCCGGACCTGGTCGTATTGTTTTAATTTTTCCATCGTGGAATCCGCAAGCATCAGGCTATCCAGTGGCCGAAGGCTACGGATGACCTTTGGAGTGACCCATTGCAATGCCCGATACTCCGGTTTGCTCAACAGACTGTCGTCAAAATGTTGAATTCCCGCCACCAGAACCATCATCTGAACCAACATCATCCCGGCCAGGAGATAGCGTACCCTGGGACGCAGTCGTTGCATCCCCCGGATCCAAAATGTGAAACCCAAATGAATCAATAACAAGCCTATCAGCATGGCAATTAATAATCCCAAAAGATTGGTGTAAGTGGCCAGGCCCACCTGCCCCAGGAATACCGGAACCACCTCGCGCAGCAGGGAAAGGTCATTGATCAGGTTCGGATGCTCATAATAAAGCTTAATGGACAGCGCGTAGTACGCCTGGTACATCCAGACAAGAAAATACAATAGAGCCGGAATCCAGGATAACCGTTTCACGCTCTTGACCCGGGGAGTGACCAGCAGCACACACCACAACACAATGAATTCTCCGAGAATGCGAAACATATCGTGGTTGTCGCGGACAAAAAGTTCTTTTATTTCTCCCATGATGGCCGCAGGAGGCAAGGTGGAGGAAGGCCAAAAGGTGGATTTCGAAGCATTGATCAGGTAGTCCGGCAGCCATAATAATCCGCTGAAGAAAGTTCCGGTTATCAAGACCAAAACCAGGTTTATCCAGGTGAACGGTGGTTCAAGTTTCCACTTCACGACGAACGTAAATTAAGTGCCATGGAGCGGGCAAAAGAAAATACTGCCAGCAGCACGACCAGGACCATGACCCATTTCCACCCGTTGAAGTTCATATAAAAGGGACTAATCATCCCGATCATGAGAACCACGGCCAGCGTACGACCCACCGGATCACGGCGTTCCGCCTTGCGGCTATCGTTGATCCAGGGCAAAGCCAGTAATACATACAAGTACCTGAGCAGTCCGACTGTTAAGATCCAGCCAGGAAGAATTTGTGTATTCACTAAAAGCATACTGGTGTACAACATAAACAATCCGTCGGTCTCTTTATCCAGATAGCTGCCGAGCAAGGAAGATTTGCCGTCGATCCGGGCCCAATACCCGTCCAGAATATCCAACAAAGCCATCAGCGTGAGAACGCCTCCCTGTAACCATGGATGCCAGGAGCTGCCAAATACGAGGAGCAATGCAAGGCCATCATGCCTTAATAGGGTTACCCAATTGGCCCGGGATGTTCCCCAGCGTTCATCGATCCAGAATTGGTCCGGTAACCGGAAAATGATGAACAAGAAACTGATCATGCCGCAAAGGACGGCAGGCCAAAGGCGATCACACCAGCCAAACAAGGTGGCGCCAATCAGCATCAGCCAGGCATGCAGCCTAACCCAATGATTGATGGTTGTTGTCGGATCGATGTGAGATCGGTTTATTGGTTGTTAAATCACTTACCGGGTTTATGTATGCAAATGCCTGCCTTCGGGCTATTACTGCTGGCTGGCGAGCAATGAAATGGTATACATGGAAGTGGATTTTTGAACATGAGTCATGACCCATTCCCCAAGACATTTCACCTGTTTTAGCATTTGATCAGATCCATTGTGCCAGGAGTTGATGAAAGTGATGGACTCCCTTTTCCTGGGTAGGGGAGAAACGACCGGCATCGTAAAGACCGCTGGTGATGCCCAGTTGCACTTTCTCGACAATGGCTTCATCTTCGAGTTCTGTCTGATGGATGCCTGTCCGGTGAAATGCTTCCGCATCGGCATCACGCTTCAGATAGGTGTGATAATGAATGCGTGTCCTCGTCAGGCTTTCCGGTGTTACCACATTCATCGAGAGGCCCCAGGGATAAAAGTTGAACATCATATTAGGAAAAACCCACCAGTAAAAGGCATAAACGGACTGGCCACCAAAAGGATGATCTTGTGGAACATCCAAATGGGGCTCTCCGGGACCGGCAATACCGATCTGAATGTTACTGTAAGGAAAAAGGCGTGTCTCGTAGGAAGGCATGTCGAGGCTGGCATTGAGTCCGGGATGGACATAGGGCACATGAAAACCTTCCAGATAATTATCACAATACAATGCCCAGTGTGCCTCAACGGTATAGACGGTGTGATTGTAATGATACAACTGATCCCACGGATAGAAAGCCATCCAATCACGCATATCCTGAAAGACCTCGTCGAATGTCCATCGTGGATCCATCGAGGTAAAGACCAGGGGGTCAAGGATTCCG
>JAGQXC010000170.1 GCA_020436785.1 Saprospiraceae bacterium
CCTCGCACCCCGTATCCCATACCTGATCCCCCGCCGAGACCTAAATGTTAACGGGTGAAAGGAATGGTACCCGGTTACATCCTGCTGGAAAATCGAATACAGCACGTTACGCCAAAATCCTCTCCATTTACCGGAATGCGCTGAGCCATCAGGGTAAAGATCCTTCACGGACGGTCCGTTGCACGGACCTGTTCAGGATGACACAATGACCAGCAATGGGCTGAATACCCCATACCCCGCACCCTATACCGCGAAATGAACATTCTTGATAGAGGGGTTCTTTTCCTTGTCCTTTCGCCATTATCCTTTGACCTCATACCCCATACCCCGCACCCCATACCTCATACCCAATACCGCTATTCGCTGCACGCTGTACGCTGTTCAACCCGGATCCTTAGGCCTATCCTTTCGTTATTTAGCCAAGGTCCACCCACCCCTTTTTACCCCGGGGGGGGATTCGCTTCGAAAAAGGATTTTCCGGAGTGACCTCAACATTCAGCATTCACAATTCAGCATTTCTTTAGCGTTTCCGGATCACCTGATAGTTTTCGTACCCTTTCCGGATCGCTTTGACTTCCCAGAATAGCGCATAATTACCCTTGCCGCGTTGCAACTCTTTCACCCAGAAGCCTTCCGGGGTGATCTCGGTGACGGCCAATCCTTTGGAATCGGCAGAACGTGGTGTGAGTTGGATGGTGAGGTCTTCGTCCGACTTGATGAGCCGGAAATATTTATTGAAAGGAATAAATACCTGACCTTTCTTCAGTTGGGCACTGCCGCGGTCGTAGGCGGCTGCCTCGGGCCCTTCCAGACTTGCATATACGATGTCCTCGTCGGGATTTTCCGGATTGGGGGTGCGGAAGTTCTTCACATCGGCGAATACAACACCTTGGCCGTCGTCATTGACAAAGAGTCCGGCCTGGCTCTGACCCTGGGCGTCAAAAACGGTGATCGCACCGTGATTGCCATTGGTCTGCGTGGAGGTGATGGCACCATTTAACATGCCGTTCGGTCCACGCGACTCAAACCAGCCGGCTCCGGCAGGATTGATCGACATGCGGGCCACATTGACGCTGCTGGTGTTGCGCAAATTAAGATAGGGACTGCCATTAAGGATATCGGCCTCCAGGTAGGCCGAGAGGCCATTGCCGGGATAGAGGGCGAACTTGCCCTGGGTCTGGTTGACTCCCAATTCGACCACGGTCCAGTCGTTGTCGTTGACAAAATTCAGCTTGTTATGGGTCATTTGCATGCTGAAATTATTAGCCAATGCCGGATTGAGGTACTGGATGCGGTCCGCTAGGATGGCCATACCGGTACCCTGCGGATTGGTGAAGGCCAACTTACTGGGGGTTATTTTGAGTTGCCCGTTGACGTCACTGCCGACGGTGATGGCTTCCGAATAGGTGTTGCCGGCATAGAGCGATGAGGTGTTGATGTTGTTGGTAGTTACCGGAAAATTAGATACAATCTCGGTGATCACCGGAGGATTCCCTGCGGCCAGGGTAGGCTGCCAGAGATCCAGATAAGGCAATTCCACCGTGGTGGTATTGGTCAATGCCAGCTGGTACCGGTCCAGATTGGAGGGCCCGGCCCCGTCCAGGATGTTAAGCGTTAAGTCCTGGAGCTCGTTGGAAGGATCATTGTCCAGGTTGGCGGCGCTGGTTAGTTTGGAGCCGTCGGTAAATAGAATCCCGTTGGTGGTCGCGCCGTTAAATTTTAGATTGCCGTTCACTTCAAGCATTTCGCTGGGATTGCTGGTCCCGATCCCGGTATTGCGTAAAAATGTCCGCCCGGCCTGGGCATAAAAAGCATATCCTCGGGCTCCGGGGGCATTGGCATAGTAGCCGTAACGGTCGCCGGTGCCCTGGTTGGGCAATTCGGAATAAAATCCATACCCATTGGTTGTTGAAGTGTCGTGCATGTTCACCGTACTGACAATGCCCTGCATTTCTCCATGGGTGGCCAGGCTGCCATTCAATGTCGATTGATAGCCGATAGCCAATCCGGGTCCGCTGTGATTAAGCACATTGCGCAGCCCGACGGTTAGGGTCGTGTCCGACAGGGCAAGGTTGGTCGCCATGGACAATCCCACCGGTTTCGTGGAGTTCCACAAATTCATCAAGATGCCATCCGGAAATTCACTGCGTCCGATGGCCATGCCCTGATAAGGGAAATAATAACCGGTAATGGCTTTGCGCCAGGGAGACACGGGAAAGATCAGGCTGCCCTGGCCGGGTTGTAAGCTCAATCGTTCGGTGAGGGTGTCGTAAACCAGTGACTGAATCTCGTTCATCGGATCGGCGTCCGCATCCAGGGAATCTCCGAAGGGAAGGGTTATACTATTGCCACCACTCAAGGACAACGAAGAGCCATTAAGGGAAAGCTGTTGGATCTCATTGGTGGGATCGGCGTCCTCATCGGCCCCGTATCCGGCCCGGTCGGCATAGTTGGCATAGGGTACGCTCAGTAGTTGGGTGGTCCCCATATTCAGGTAGCTGGTGCCGCCATCAGGATCCAGTTCCACCCGCAGGAAATAAGGTCCTTCCGCCCAGTCGATCGCTGAAAAATCCCCATCTTCCACGACACCCTGGCCGATCTGAAGCGTAAACAGACCCAGATCGTTGGAGGTTGCCTGATGGGTCTCGCGGTAAGCCAGGGTACCGGACAGGGATCCTTTGATGATGCTGATGCGCAGGGACAGTTCGCTATTGCGGATCGGCGTATTATCCGATTGCCGGGCTACTGCCTGATAGCTGAATCCCATGGGTGTTTGACCACTTACCAGCACGGCCAGCAGCAGCGCCCCTATAAACAATACAAATTTTTTCATCAGTCTGTGTTATCTGCTTTTTATGAATTTGATGTTGCCCAGCAGTTCCTGGTCTTTCCATATTTGCACCAAAAAGAGGCCATTGGGCTGAGCAGTCAGGTCTATTTCCTGGATTCCCGGCTTAGGAGCAAGCTCGGTAAAGACTCTTCCGTCCATGCTGGTCAACCGGTAGCCAAATGCCTGATCACCATCTGGAGCAAGGAAAATCCGGTTACTGGTGGGATTGGGGAACAAGCGGATCGAGATTTCTTGTCCTTTCCAGTTGAAACGGCTGCTGGTCCCGGCTAAGTCAGGTTGCTGGAATCCCTGCGTCAGGATCAGAGCATCCTGTTGAAGGGTTGCGGTCACCAGTTCTCCCAGCGTCCAGGACAAGGATAATCCCGCTTCATTTTGTTTGAAATCACCGGAACTCGCCACGACCTCTGGGGCCAGACGCTGACCATATAATAGCGGAAATGAGCTGTAACTGAGGACGATAAACATCCACTTTAACCTGTTTAATGCCATATTCATCCGTTTTACTTTCCTGCTCGGCGAAGCTACAAATTTAAATATAATGTTTTTATGTAATTTATACTATACACTTAACGAATGAAGCAGGTAGAAAGTCTATTCAAAAATGCAGAATTTGACTTAAATTAATTCCTGATTCAGAACCGGGTATTTGACCGGGCCCGGGAATTAAAAATGGCAGCTTGCATGACCCGAATGGTCCCTACATTTTTTATAATTGGTGAACGGAAGTGCGGTACTTCGTCGCTGTTTCGCTATTTGGCGGATCATCCGCAAGTCCTGCCAGGAAAACGCAAAGAACCCAACTTTTTTGCCCATCCTCCGGAGTACCTGCGAACGCATTGGGAAGAATATCTGGCCAATTTTCCGGAGACCGGTAAATCAAGTGCCACCTTAATCTGGCCGGAGCTCAACGCACAAGGGATCCTGTACGAAGAAGAGGTTACCTACGTCCGGACCGCAGCAGGTATCACGATCACCGGTGAAGCAAGCGCCAACACATTTTTTGACGTCCCACCGGAAATCGTGAAGGAATTTCTTCCGGAAATTAAGTTGATTGTCCTGTTCAGAAATCCGGTGGATCGAGCCTATTCCCATTACCGGATGTTAAGACGGTTTACGGACGAAGGCCGTGTTATTGGTTGGCAATTGGGAACCTTTGAAGAAGAATTGGACCGGGAAATGGCAATGATCCGTGATGGAAATTATGGTCAGTTGCTGGCACCTTCGAGCTATATTCTCAAACTGCCGGCCTGGGTGGAACACTTTGGTTGGGAGAACATCCGGATTCTGGACAGCCAGCGCCTGGATACCCCAGGCACCCTGAAAGAAACGATGGTGGATTTGTATCGTTGGCTGGGACTGGAGCCCATTGCAAATGGCCGGTATCCTCGCTACAATCAGGCTCCTCCGGAAGCGATTCCTGCCGCGTTGCGGGATCGTTTGGAAACCTATTTCCGGCCTTACAACAATGCTTTATTTGATTATCTAGGTTATCGACTGCTATGGGAATAAATATTTACCAGGAGATCGGGGTGATCCGTTCGCGTATGATCTACAACAATCCGGTTAAGCGGAGAAGGTTGCATCGTTTCTACCGCAACATCCTGCGACCGGGAGACCTTTGTTTCGATATTGGGGCACACATTGGCGCGCAATCAGCGACCTGGCTGGACCTCGGAACCCGGGTGATTGCCGTTGAACCGAATCCGCGTTTGTTCAAGTTTCTGGAAAGCAGATTTCACCGCCATCCGGCAATCCGTTTGGTTCAGGCGGCCGTGAGTGATCAGATGGGTCAACTTGAGTTGCACATCAGTTCCATCGCTCCGACGGTCAGCACCCTGGCGGATGAAGGTTGGAGGAAAACCTTGCACGACCGATCTTCCTTTGACGTTCAATGGGATCAGAGACTAACCACCCGGGTGGTGACCCTCCAGCATCTGATCGAACAATATGGTCCTCCCGCCTTTATTAAACTGGATGTAGAAGATTTTGAGTGGCAGGCGTTGATGGGTCTGCAGGTACCGGTGCCTTTTCTCTCCTTTGAATATTTCAGTTATTTACCGGACCGGTCCACGCGATGCATCGAACGCCTGGCCGTCCTGGGAGACTACGAATACAATGTTTCTTACCGCGAATATTTCGAGCTGGCCTATCCGCGCTGGTTTACCCTGGAAGAAATGCTTGCCTGGATAGCCAACCGGGACCCCGATGCTCATTCGGGCGACATCTATGCCCGGCAGGTCCGGAAATAAACCGGGTTAGCAAACCCTCTCACTTCCAGATTGTTGTTAAAGTATTAATTTTGGACTTCAATAGCGTACAATGAGTTTACAGGCCCAGGCTGCCGGCATCATCCCGATGGAAGAGGGAGTTTTCAAAATGATTGCCTATTCGGATAGTCCGGAAGACAACAGCCCACATTTTGCCATCGTCAGCGAGCACTTTGATCCCTTTCAGCCAGTCTTGGTGCGTGTTCACTCCGAATGCATCACCGGAGACTTATTCGGATCCCACCGCTGTGATTGTGGCGAACAATTGCAAAAATCACTGGAGTTGATCAGTAAGGAAGGAGGCGTGCTTATCTATCTGCGCCAGGAAGGGCGTGGAATTGGTATTATAAATAAACTTAAAGCGTACAATTTACAAGATCAGGGAATTAATACCGTTGATGCCAATACACATCTGGGATTTGAGGCCGATGAACGTACGTACGAAACAGCCATCGTCATCCTGAAGGATCTAGGCATAAAAAAAATCCGCCTCTTGACCAATAACCCATCCAAGCTGACCGCTTTTGAGCATTCGGATGTCGAAGTGATCGAACGAATCCCTCTGGAGATTACGCCACGTGAAGAAAATCGTTATTACCTGGAAACCAAAAAAAGCCTGATGGGTCATATCCTCAAGCTTCGATAGGACGCCAAAGGATGGATTGTGTACCTGTTAACCTATCCACCCATTAATCCATAAACGCTGTCTAGAATTGCCATTTCATCCAGGGTGCTGTATTGTGAAAATTAGCCACGGCACTTCCCGGAGGCACCAATTTGTCACAGGCTTCCCGGAGCGGAGCCGGAAGCTTCATTTCCAGGACCGGGATCAGATGATCCAATTGTTCGATGGTTTTCGGACCAATCAATGGCGCCGTGATGCCGGGTTGATCTTTCACCCAACAAACCGCCAATTGGGCAGGGTCCCAACCTTTTGCTTTTGCAAGAACCACAAAACTGTTGCTGGCTTCGATGGCTTTTTCAGTAACCCGCTCGGCATAAATGCCTCCACGCAGAATGGCCCGGGAGTCTTCCGGCCGCTTTTTCGGCTGAGGATAACGCCCGGCTAGCATACCCATTGCCATAGGAGACCAGGTAATTAATCCCAGTTGGTGCGTACGGGCCAGTGGGACCAGTTCATTTTCAATACGGCGATCCAGCAGATTGTACGGAGGTTGATCGGAACAAAATTTTACCCAGTGGTTGCGCTCACTGATGGCCAGTGACTCCATGATCTTCCAGGCGGGATGGGTGGAGGTGCCCACATAGCGAACCTTGCCCTGGGACACCAGGTCGTCCAGGGTACGCAGGGTTTCTTCCGGATGGGTACGGTCATCGGGGCGGTGTAATTGAAAGAGGTCAATGTAGTCGGTCTTCAGTCGGCGCAGCGAATCCTCACAAGCACGCATCAGGTGTCTCCGGTTATTCCCCTGGTCATTCACATCGGGGCCTACCGGATAATAGGCCTTGGTGGCCAGAATGACCTCATGACGTCGTTTGCTTTGCTTGAGGGTTTGTCCGATGATCTCTTCACTTTGGCCCTGACTGTAACTATTGCTGGTATCCACCAGGTTGATGCCGGCATCCAGCGCAGCCAGCAGGATGTGCGCTGCATCGCTGGCGGGAGTGGGATTGGCAAAATTATCGGTCCCCAGTCCGAGCGGACTGATACGGACTCCCGTGCGACCCAATAATCGGTATTCCATGGTTCTAAGCCGGGTTTTAATTCAATCTTTTTGTAGTAATTTTATTTCTTGCGGTTACAAACTTCGGGAATATTTTTCCAAATGGAGAGACCACGGATTTCAATTCCACCCGACATGGGCGATTATTTGCTGGAAACCCTGGCCATCGTCATTTTCCTGGCCATCTGGATTCAGGCGATGTACTACTGGCCGCAATTGCCCGAACGGATTCCGGTGCATCTGAATGGAGCCGGGCAAGTGGATGGTTGGGGAAGCCGGACTTCCATCTGGTTTATTCCGGGCATCGCTTTGTTGATTTACGCGGTGCTGTCTGTCGTCCAAAGATACCCGCATACCTACAACTACCTCAGACCGGTCACCAAAGAAAATGCTTATTCTGCTTACCAGTTGGCCATCCGGCTGATCCGGTTTCTCAAAATGGCCTGCCTGCTGCTGTTCCTGATCATTCATTGGATGATCCTGCGCCTGGCAATCCACGAGGAATCGTCAACCAGCATGCTGCCGATCCTTGCCGGTATGGTGGTTTTGTTTGGTGGAATCGGGTGGTATCTCTGGAAGTCGTTAAAACAATGAAAAAAGGCCACCCAATGTCCGGATGGCCTAGATTTTATTTATCAATCGTTGCCTGCTCAGGCCTTGATCGGATTGACGATTTCGGCGGCATAGGCTCCCGCGTGTAGTTTCTTGGATACTGCTTCGAAGGCATCCAGTGTAATCTGAATGTCCTCGTCGGTATGTGATGCCGTGGGGATCAATCGCAGGATGATCATGCCTTTCGGAATGACCGGATAAATGACGATCGAGCAGAATACATGATAGTTCTCGCGTAAGTCGTAGACCAACTGGGTGGCTTCTTCCGGTTTGCCATGCAAGTAAACCGGGGTGACACAGGAGTTGGTTTCACCGATGTTGAATCCACGTTCTTTCAGTCCACCCTGAAGGAGACGCACATTATGCCAGAGTTTTTCGCGCAATTCGGGTTTGGACTTCAGTAGTTCCAGGCGCTTCATTGCACCAATGACCAGAGGGAGCGGCAACGATTTGGCAAATATCTGTGACCGGATGTTGTATTTCAGGTATTCAATGATGTTGGGTGTGCCGGCAAAAAAAGCTCCGATGCTGGCCATCGATTTGGCAAACGTCGAAAAATAGACGTCGATGGCATCCTGGACATTTTGCTCTTCACCGGTTCCGGCGCCGGTTTTACCCAGCATACCAAAACCATGGGCATCATCTACAAAGAGCCGGAAATCGTATTTTTCTTTTAACGCAACAATTTCACGAAGTTTTCCCTGGTCACCGCGCATGCCAAAGACGCCTTCCGAGATCACCAAAATGCCCCCGCCGGATTGTTCGGTGAGCCGTTTCGCGCGTTGCAGGTGTTTCTCGAGGCTATTGATGTCGTTATGGTCGAAAGCAAAACGTTTTCCCATGTGCAGACGGACACCATCGACGATGCAGGCATGGCTTTCGGCGTCGTAAACGATGACATCATGCCGGCTTACCAGTGCATCGATGGCCGAAAAGACACCCTGGTAGCCAAAATTGACCAGCAGTGCGGATTCTTTGCCTACAAAGTCCGCCAATTGGCGCTCCAGTTCGTCATGGTATTTGGTGGCACCAGACATCAGCCGTGCGCCCATCGGGTAGGCCAGGCCCCAGTCTTTGGCTGCCTGCGCATCCGCTTCACGTACTTCGGGATGGTTGGCCAGACCGAGATAGTTATTGATGCTCCAGCAGATGACTTCTTTACCGTTGAAGTGCATGCGGTTGCCCAGTTCTCCGGTCAACTGAGGGAAAATGTAATAGCCTTCCGCATCGGAAGCGTACTGGCCAAGGGGGCCGCGCTTTTGTTCAATTCGATCAAAAATGTCCATATGATGGTTGTTTTAAGGCAATTCAGCCAATAAGCTGATGCAATTGCCAGTGCAAATATCGGAAGCTTGCCACGATTTCATGGAATGCTTCGCATTTATTTTCAAGTGGTTCAGCAGGGAGCGTCGCTGCGCAGGACGCTGGTATTGCATTCTATGAATAAAAATCGATGACTTTTCGCAATTGTTCTTTCAGGTAAATCACCCGGGAACGATTGAGGGTACGGAAAGAAGTATGGAAAAATCCCACGTGTTGCATCCAGGCGTTGTTGTAAATCTTACTCATGTACCGGCTTCCATGGTCGGCAAGCAATACCACCACCACGTCATCCGGCTGTACCTGATTCTTGATCTTTTTGAGCGCAGCCAATGCAGCGCCGGAAGAATATCCGGCCAGGATACCCTCTTTTTTCGCCAGCCGACGGGCCAGGAGCGCACTTTCGCGATCGGTAACTTTCACGATTTCATCGATCAGCCTGAAGTCGGTCGCAGATGGAATGAAGTTCTTGCCCACCGCTTCCAGCAGGTATGGATGGATGTCGTCCTGGGTGTAGGAACCGGTTTCATGGTATTGCTGGAGGATCGAGCCGTAGGCATCGACGCCGATAACCTTGATGTGCGGATTCTGTTCTTTCAGGTACTTGGCGGTGCCGGTGATGGTCCCGCCGGTGCCCATGCTGGCAATCAGATGGGTCACCCGCCCTTCGGTCTGTTTCCAGACTTCTGCTCCGGTGGTATGATAGTGGGCTTCGGTATTGTTGGCGTTAAAATATTGATTGATGTAGATGGAATTCGGGTTGGAAGCAGCAATCATCGCGGCCTGCGAGTAATGCGACTCCGGATCGTCGTAAGGCAGGCTCAGGGTGACTTTTACTTTCGCTCCCATGGCTTCCATCAACTGGATCTTTTCCTTGGAGATTTTGTTCGGAACGCAAAGGATGCAGTTGTACCCTTTAACGGCGGCAACCATGGCCATACTGAATCCGGTATTGCCGGAGGTGGCTTCTACGATCGTTCCTCCCGGTTTTAGCAGACCTTCGCTTTCCGCTTTTTCAATAATGAATTTGGCAATCCGGTCCTTGGCGGAATGCCCGGGATTCATACCTTCCAGCTTCGCCAATACCAGGCCGGGGATATTGGCCGGAATCGTACGTAATTGTACCAATGGGGTGTCACCAATTGCGTCCAGGATTGTTTTGTGGTAAAACATATTCGAACTTTTTACAAGATGGCAAGGGCAAAGTTAGCGATTTTCCGTCAAAAGTTAATACTTTCCCCCGGATCCACCAAGCCCGGACAGCGATGTTAAATAGCATAAAAAAAGCGGTCTATAAGGACTATACACCGCTTTTCATTACGTCGTATCAGGTACTTATTGAACCTTAGTCGATTTACTTTTTGCTGTTTTCAGTCCTGGGCGCATCACCTTCGTCTCGGAAGCTTTAATGGTCTGGCTGGCGGGTGCAGCAGATCCTGTTTTTCCGGCGCAACAACCCATCGGACATTCTTTTCCGGCGCAGGCGGGTTGACTGCCCGTACAAGCTGCTCCTTCACCATCCTGAGGTGCCACATTGACAAACGTTTGCTTCGCGGCATCATAATTTACGTTGACGTAAGAAACGGAACCAGACATGGGGCAAACCTGCTTACGTACGAATTGGGTACTGCCGGTAGCATCGTCTTTGCGAACTTCGATGGCTTCATCCTGCGATGCCAGCAATACAGCGGCTTTCAATTCGGTGTCAGACAATGACGCGGAGGTTGCTTTTGCCTGGCAACAAGCTTTCTTTTCGGCAGCAGGTTCCTGAGCCTGGACGGCAAAGGCGGCCAGGGTAATCAGTAGAAAAAACAGTGTTCTTTTCATAGGAGCTTCTTTATTTTCCTGAAAAATAGGATAAATACCAAAACGGTCATCATATCAGGCGGCGTTTAACAGACCTTTAGCAAGAATTATGCCTGATCGAACGCTTTAAACGGTTCAGATGTTTTGGTGTTTACGATTCCAAAAATCCGTAATCATAAATCCTCAACCCTCAATCCTCAATCAATTCACCCCTTTCATCGTCAGGCTGATGCGTTTCCTGCCGTGGTCGATGTCCAGGATCTTTACCGTCACCTGTTGTTGTAAGGACACCACCTCTTCCGGATGCTTGATGTAACGGTCAGCCATCTGACTGAGGTGGACCAGGCCGCTCTCTTTGATCCCCAGGTCAATGAATGCGCCAAACTGAGTCAGATTGGTGACGACTCCGGGCAGGATCATCCCTGGCTGCAGATCGTCGATGGTGCGGATGTTGGCTGCAAAGGAGGGTGGCGCCGCTTCACCCCGTGGATCCAAGCCGGGCTTTTCCAGTTCTTGCAGGATGTCTTGTAAGGTAGGGAGGCCCACATCCGTACTGGTGTACCGGTCCAGCACAATTGATTTTAGCCGGTCCGGATGACGGATCAATCCCGCCAGGTTGGTTCCTTGGTCACGGGCGATATGCTCGACCAGCCCGTAGCGTTCCGGATGAACACCCGTGTTATCGAGCGGATTGACGGCATCCCGTATGCGCAGAAAGCCTGCACATTGTTCGTAAGCTTTAGGGCCAAGTTTGGGTACACTCAGCAAGGTTTTCTTTTGGGTAAAAGCACCGTGCTCGGAGCGGTATTGCACAATATTAGCTGCCAGCGCCGGTCCCACGCCCGATACGTAGGTAAGCAATTGCTGGCTGGCCGTGTTGAGGTTAATGCCTACCTGGTTCACACAATATTCCACCTCGCGGTCCAGGCGTTCCTTGAGGGCTTTCTGATTGACGTCATGCTGGTACTGGCCCACACCGATCGATTTTGGATCGATCTTGATCAGTTCGGCCAGGGGATCTTTCAGCCTTCTTCCGATGCTGATGGCGCCGCGGACGGTGAGATCGAGGTCGGGGAACTCCTCACGGGCTACTTCGGAAGCCGAATAGATGGAAGCTCCGCTTTCGGAGATCAGGTAGATGCGCTCTTTCCAGGAATCCCCGAGACTTTGATGCAGCCATTCCAGCGTTTCCCTGCCGGCAGTTCCGTTGCCGATGGCAATGGCTTCCACCTGAAACCGGTCGATCCAGTGACGGACGGCCTGCCGGGCTTCTTCTGCTTTGGAATGCGGGGGATGGGGATAGATGGTGCCGTGATGAAGGAGCGTCCCATCCCGGTCCAGCAAGGCCACTTTGCAGCCGGTACGAAAACCCGGATCGAGGGCCATCACCCGGCGCTCACCCAGGGGAGCTGCCAGCAGCAGCGCCCGCAGGTTTTGGGCAAAGATCTGGATAGCCTCCGAGTCGGCTTTCTCCTTGGCTTGCGTTTTCATTTCATTTTCCAGGCTGGGTTGCAACAGCCTCTTATAGGCATCTTCCATGGCCTGGGCGACCTGGCCGGCGCTTTCGCTGCGGTTGCGACAGACCTTAAGCAATAATTGATCGAGCGTGCGTTCCGGATCCGGTTCGATGTGGATGCGCAGACAGCCTTCCTGCTCTCCCCGCAGGATGGCCAGGAGCCGGTGGGAAGGTATGGTCATCAGTTTCTCCGTGAAGGCGAAGTAATCCCGGTATTTTTGCGCATTTTCTTCCTTGCTTTTAACGAGTTTGCTGTGGATGACGGCATGGCGTAGAAAGGCATCGCGCAGCCATCCCCTTAACGCTGAATCTTCGGAAATCCGCTCCGCCAGGATGTCGCGGGCTCCCTGGAGGGCCGTTTCGGCATCCGGGACTTCACCGCCAATATACGGTTTGACCAGCCGCTCCACGTAGTCATAGGTCTGCTTCGAGAGTGCATCCGCCAGCGGCTCCAGGCCCAGTTCGCGGGCTTTGGTGGCCCGTGTTTTGCGTTTGACTTTGTAAGGCAGGTATAGGTCTTCCAGGATGGTTGGATCCATGGTTTGCAGGATGGTCCGTTCCAATTCGGGGGTCAGTTTCTCCTGATTGCGGATGGTCTCGAGGATAAAGTCCTGCCGGTGGGTGATCTCGGTGTACGATTTTTGTCCGACGGCAATCCGGCCGATGTCGGTTTCGTCGAGGCTGCCGGTCATCTCCTTGCGGTAGCGGGCGATGAAGGGGATGGTGGCGCCCCCGGAAAGTAATTCCAGCACTTTTTCGATGCGGTGGGCAGGAAGCTGGGTTTGGTTATGGATGAAAGATGCAATGGATGGTCGCATGATCTTGTTCTTTGGATGGGGCCCAAGTTAGGGATTGATTGAGGAAATGTACCGTTGATTCTCACCGTTAACCATTCTACATCTCACATCTATTTTTTATCTTTGCCTCCCCATTGGGCCTCGTAGTATAATGGATAGTATTCAGGTTTCCGGAACCTGCGGTCTAGGTTCGATCCCTAGCGAGGCTACCAAATTTCTCTCAAGCGCCAGCGCTAACCGGATTTTTTCACCCAAAGAAGGAGACTCCGGAATAATCAGAAGGCTGTTTCCGGGCTTTTCGTGCCTCCAGGGCAGGCCTCAATAGTCAACCTGTCGGTTAAGCAAATTAAATCGGTTGGAGTGCCATCCGGACAAGGATAGCCTAAGCGGCGGTTTTGCCGTTTTGATTTTGTTGGGTTGACTCTACCATTGATAATTATTCACTCCGCCTGACTCATTGTTTCCCTCGTCAAAAAGGTAATCCAGCAGTTCATAAAAATTATCAACCTGGTGATTGTTTCTGGTAGCTCCATCCAGACACCAGTCGTATTGGCCAAAGGAATCCGGATCGGATGATTTGTCATCAGGGGAGAACCAGCCGCAATAAGTCCAGAAGGAATGGTTGGTTTGGGAAAACACCTTGTTCCCCTGTGGAATTATCTGATAAACGCCACTTTTCCCTTCTTTGAAATGATTGGTCTCTGGTAAAAATCCCTGGCCGTAATACGAGTAGATGACCAATTCGTCAATCGTTTGACATACAGCATTGGCCTTGGCTCTGGTTTCTTCGTTTAGTAGATTATTGCCGGCCATTTGATGCCAAAAATGGTAAGCATCGAGGTAAGGAAAGGTTAACTGGGAGATCTCGATATTATTGGAGGTGTTGTGATAATACCCCAATGTGTTTTCAATTATTTTGATGATGATATTCTTATCTTCTTTCGCTAATAATTTTGATGCTTCATCAATGGCTAATTTTACTTCTCTTATTTTGCTGTTGTCAAACAATCCCCAGGAAGCCCAACTTTGGGTTTCGTGAATTTTTTGAATAATTAATTTTGATAAATCCAGCGGTGTCATGGCTTTTGGATCTAAAAATTTTTCTGTCCCTTTCTCCATCGAACCGGAATCAGACGCCATCACGGACGTCGGTTTGGTCGTTAACCGGCTGAGGATTTGATCGTAAGCTCATGCCCCGGAAAGGGGAGCCGAGGCAATGACATAGTCCGCCGAAAACGAATTTTTCTCGGGCCGCCACTGGTACAAATTTTCCAATCCTGCCATGGAACACACGTCTAAGCCAAGGATATCCACGGATTCATTCTTTGTTAAAGCGTTGGTGATTTCAGCGGGATATAAACGGTCTCTGATTCCATTTTCTGCATCCGGACACATGCCAATGCCATTCCCGTGTGATCGTAGAATCAGGAGGTAATGTTTTGCCGGGAAATATTTTTTGCAATATTGGATAAAACATTTTAAGGTCGAAGCGTCCGCCATATTTGCTTCATAGGACTGCCCTACATCAATACCGGGAAGGAATTCCTTGCCATTCAAACGGTAATAGGCGTTGTTTTCGATTTGATAGAGGCGGGTATCGGTAAAGTTTCCATCCAAGGTCAGCGAATCTTCGGAGAATCCTTTTATCCGGTCGATCATCAGCACCAGATTGTATCCGGTTGAAATCTTGCCTTGCTTCATTTCGACGATGTCACTCATTAAATCCTCTTCGGATGAATTGGAGCCAGCCGAATAATGCATAATGGTCCAGGACTTGACCGCCTGGGCGAAAGAAGTGCTTGCGAAGCAAGACATTATAATAAAAAATATATGTTTCATGCTGCTTTTAGTTACACAACGCTTCCCGGGAATAAAACGTTGAGGGATCAGGGGCCATCACACCGTCAAGGTACTAACAATCATTGATTTAAGCTGCGCTGAAGCACCCATGGCCGGGTCTTAACGACCAGCTGGCAAAGGTCTGAATTTATTCACTCGGTCGGCATTCTTTGGATGCGTTTGGCTAGGCGATTCGCCCATAATTCCGTTTTAGTCTTGGTTGCCAGCTCTGTTTCTTTCTTCTATTAACTTCATAACATACTCAATTGGTTTGTCCCGATGATGAATATTGTCTTGAATGCTATTTTCAACTTTATACGTTGGGATTAATCCATTTCCATCATTTCGCTTAAGGTCGGTCATGATGAATTGCTTTGTCGGTATCTCTACGCGGATCCTGGTGTTGGGCAGTTCAAATTCTTTGGCGTTGCCTGCTAAAACAGTTGGATTTCCACCCGTTTCGGTCCCAATGAATAGGGCATTGGTATGCTCTTTCAGGCATGAAGAAACAATGACTGAATTCGAAAAGCTGCCAC
>JAGQXC010000171.1 GCA_020436785.1 Saprospiraceae bacterium
CCCTGGTCGGCACATCTCCCCGGTTCCCCGGCTCCCCGGAAGGCAGAAGCCAGTGCCTCATTACCCGGTAAGAATCAGGTTTCACTGAAAACAGGTCGCATCTGGCCCGGACAGGATCATCCCGATTATGCCGGATTATTGCTTCTCAATACATTGGTTGGTGGATATTTCGGATCCCGCCTGGTTCAACAGGTGCGGGAGAAAAAAGGATACACTTACAATATTTACAGCAGCTACGAAAGCTACCGGCATGGATCATTTTTTTTCATTGGCTGTGAGACCAGTCAACGTAAGGCTTCCAATGCCCGGCAATTGATCCGGCAGGAGCTGGATCTCCTCCAACAAAAGCCGGTTCCCGAGGCAGAGCTTCAGATGGTAAAAAACTACCTGGCCGGACAGTTGTCTTCCCAACTGGATAATGCGCTGATCGTCTCCGATTGGTTAAAACAATCGCTTTCGGAAGGATCCGACTGGCGGAATACTTCACAATTGTTGGAACAGCTTTTGAGTACCTCGGGAGAGAATATCCGGGATCTGGCCCAGGTGTACCTGGATGCGGATACCTTAACGTCGGTGATGGTAGGTTAAGCCTGAGAAAATAATTACCTTGCAGCCTGATCCATGGACTTGAGCCAAGCTGCATTACGCATAATTTTCTCTTGAAGCATAGGGTATCTGTGAGGTTTATCTAACTTCACGTGATTTTTACCAAAAGTGAAAGCTTTTCGAGTCCTTACATTTAGCATAGTTTTGCATTTGAGATGAAGTGGTTAAACTTTTTTTCACAGGAATTAGCAATTGACCTCGGTACCGCGAATACCTTGATCATCCACGACGACGAAATTGTGGTCGACGAGCCCTCTATTGTCGCCATTGACCGTAAAACCGGTCAGACCATCGCAGTGGGTACCCGTGCGATGCAAATGCATGAAAAAACCCATGAAAATATTAAAACCGTCCGTCCGCTAAAAGACGGTGTAATCGCTGACTTTCAGGCTGCGGAAAGCCTCATCGAAGGCCTGATTAATATGATTGGAAACCGGCGGCGATTTTTTACCCACCTCAAAATGGTCATTTGCATCCCTTCCGGCATCACGGAAGTAGAAAAACGGGCTGTATTCGACTCTGCCGATCACGTGGATTCCAAAGAGACCTACCTCATTCATGAACCAATGGCCGCGGCATTGGGCATTGGCCTCGACGTGGAAGAACCGGAAGGCAATCTGATCGTCGATATCGGGGGAGGGACGACTGAAATTGCCGTGATCGCCTTGAGTGGTATTGTCTGCGACCAGTCTATCCGCACTGCCGGTGATGAATTTAGTACCGACATCATGAACTACATGAAGCGGGCACACAACATTCTGATTGGTGAACGAACCGCTGAATTATTGAAAATAAAAGTTGGTTCCGCATTGGAACATCTGGAGAGTCCACCGGAAGATTTTGCAGTCAATGGAAGAGACCTGATGACCGGTATTCCTCGACAGATTACCGTTTCATACACGGAAATCGCCTCGGCCCTGGACGAATCGATTTCCAAAATCGAAGAAGCCATCCTTAAAGCGCTGGAAAGCACTCCACCGGAACTGGCCTCCGACATCTACAAAAGGGGTCTTTACCTGACCGGTGGGGGTGCATTACTCCGCGGTCTCGATAAAAGAATCTCCGCAAAAACCAAATTACCGGTGCATATCGCATCCGAACCCTTGCGGGCTGTGGTGAAAGGAACTGGGATCGCGTTGAAAAATACACACCGATTTTCATTCCTTATCGATCGAAAGAGTGTATAATGATCCATCAACATGCAGCAATTCTTTGCGATTCTCGTTAAGTATTCCGCTTTTTTCTTATTCGCTTTACTGGAGCTACTCTGCTTTTACCTGATTGTGCAATACAACGATTCTCAACGGGACATTTTCCTCAATTCCTCGAATTTGATTACCGGAACACTGGCAAAAAAATACAATAGCGCAGTGACTCTGATCCGGTTGCCCAAGGTATTGGATAGCCTGCAAATGGAGAATGGCCGGCTCATGGCTGAGTTGCGCAGAAATAAATATTCCCTGGCGGATACCACAACCCGGGTAGAGGACACTCTTTATCTCCAGCAATACTCATTTATACCGGCCCGGGTAGTCAGCAACAGCATCACCCTGCATAACAATATCATCACCATTGATAAGGGCTCAACCTCGGGTATTGAGCAAAACATGGGTGTCATCATGAACGATGGTGTGGTAGGGGTCGTCGATCAGGTCGGAAAATATTATGCCACCGTTATCTCCTTGCTGAACAGTAAATCCAACACTTCCGTCGCATTAAAAAGCAGCGGTTATTTCGGAAACCTGGTTTGGAACGACTCCGATCCCTTACACATGAGCCTGGAAGCGATACCAAAACACGTTCCCGTACATCGGGGAGATACCCTGGTTACGACCGGTTATTCCGCCATTTATCCATCTGGAATCATGGTAGGAAAAGTGGAACAAGCCGCTCTGGAGCCTGGCAATAACTTTTACGACATTACCGTGCGGCTAAACAATGATCTGGCCAATGTCCAATATGTGATGGTCGTTAAGAATTTGCTTAAAGAAGACCGGTCAAAAACCGAAAAGGAGGGAAATCATGACCAATGATATCCTGAAATACATCGGCCGCATTGTCTTTCTGACACTTTTACAGGTATTGATATTCAAACAACTGCACTTTCCGTTAGGCACTTTTAATTACATTCATGTGCTGATCTATCCCCTGGCGATCATTACGCTACCAATCCGGATTCCCCGGAACTTTTTAATCCTGATCGCTTTTGTAATGGGGATGGCTATCGATCTGTTTTACAACAGCATCGGTGTGCATACCAGCGCACTGGTTTTTACCGCCTTTATTCGTGCTCATGTGTTAAATCTGCTGGAGCCACGGGGCGGATACAATGTCAATGCCAGTCCCACTCGTTATTTTCTGGGAATGAACTGGTTTATCCGGTATTTAGCCATCATGGTTGCTTTGCATTTAATCTTTTATTTCAGCATGGAGGTATTCACTTTTGTCTACATCCAGGAAATTCTCCTGAAGACGATATTTAGTTTTATTTTTTCTATGGTGTTTATTTTATTGTACCAATTCCTCTTCAACCCGAAGTAGTTTGGAAAAACCGGTTATCATACGGATCGTTTTCATCGTTGCCTCTCTGGTCCTACTGTTCAAAGTAGCCCAGTTGCAGATTTTTGATAAGTCGATGCGATCGCGGGCGCAAGCAACGGCGATTGAAAAGCAGGTACAGTACCCTTCACGGGGATTGATTTATGATCGCAATGGTACCTTGCTCGTCTACAATGACGCCATTTACGATCTGATGGTGGTGTACAACAAGATCGATCGCCAAATGGACACCACCCGCTTTTGTGATTTACTGGGCATCTCCCGAGAACAATTTACCGAAAACCTGAACAAGCCCTGGGGAGGGCAATTCTCAAAAAATGTCCCGTTTGTGTTTCTTTCTAAAATTCAACCACAGACCTGGGCCCGCTTTAGCGAACATTTGTTTGAATTCCCCGGATTCTCTCCACGATTGCGCAGTGCACGGGGATATGCACAAAACGGCGCCGCTCATGTACTGGGTTACATCAGCGAGGTGAGTAAGGACCAAATTGCCGCTTCCGACGGCATTTATGAATCAGGGGATTACATCGGAACCAGTGGGCTGGAGCGGGCTTATGAACCGTTACTTAGAGGCTCTAAAGGTGTTAAATACATTCTGAAAGATAACATAGGCCGTGAAGTTGGACCCTTTGAAGGAGGGATCCGGGATTCAGCAGCCATTTCCGGAGCCGATTTAATATCTACCCTGGACATCAAC
>JAGQXC010000172.1 GCA_020436785.1 Saprospiraceae bacterium
CTCCTTGCATACTATAATATACGAAAAAGTCGTCATATGTAGGCAGTTTTTAACCTGGAGTTTGTCAACACTCAGCATTGTTGTAAGCGAAGGGTTCGACCCGGGGATAATCCAAACCAATCGGAGAAGAGCTTGTGCGTATGCATGCGTGAGTATCCGGTAAGTTCATCCATCTGAATCTTGTTTCCGGCATAAATGCTCGTCAAACTCTTTTTAAGTACATGTCTGAGTTTTAGAGCAAGATGAAGATCGGATGACTCGTTTAACTTTTTCAGAAAATGCTGTTCAAGCCATTTAGCTTTAGTGATAAATTCATCAGGTGCCTTAAGACGTTCTTCAATTTCAGCCATTTCCTTCAGGAAGTCATCTGAAATAATGGCCCAGTCGGTAACTTCAGAACAAGGGAAACCAAATAACGCCTTGATGGCTATGGGATGAAATCGGATACCTATGTTATGGAATCGCTGGATATTTAAGTATAAAGGTTTGGTATGCAATCCGGACAAGAAGCAAAAATGTCTGGTTGGATTAAAATGTTCTCCGACACGTTTGCCATGGATTTCATCGATTTTGGTATCTAAACTGAATATTAGCTCCAAATATCCTGATGGAAGGATTTGCCATTTCCCTAGCCAGTGAGCGCGTTGTTCCCAAATAAGTGTTACCAGATTACCAAGAAGCCAGGGATAATAAGATTGAAATAACATGTGGCGCTTTGGCCAATTAAGTTAAAAAGAATCTTGTAATCGGTCCGTCCACAAAAATCAATTTCCTAATTAATAGAAGAAGTTCGCCAGTTTTCGTTGTGGTTTGTTAAGCCGTCTTCTGTTTTTTATCTTCATCCGATTCTTCCTTGGCCGAACCGGTCGCCTTTTTCATCGGTTTCATTTGAGACTTGGCTTGACTGATGCTTGCCTGCAAGGCGGTCATAATATCGACCACCGGCGCTTCCTCTTCCACCCGCGCGATGACTTCTTTACCGGCAATTTTTGCGTCAATGATTTCCATTAGGGCTTCCCGGTACCGGTCGGTCAACTCGAGATCTGCAAACGATTTGGTCATCGTTTCCACCAGTGTATTGGCCAGGTTAAGCTGGGCTTCATCGATTTTAACTTCATCCACCTGAGGAACCTGATTCATTGAGCGCAGCTCCTCCGGGTAGCGTAATTTATAAAGCAGAATTCCAGCATCATGGGGCGCAATCAGGACGACATTTTCCCGGTCCCGCAGAACAACCCGGCCGATGCCAAGTTTATTGGATCTCCGCAGCGTTTCGACCAGCAGGCCATAAGCCTGTTGTGCCACCTCTCCGTCAGGGCCGGCAAAATAGGGTGCGTCAAAAAGGGTATGGTGTACTTCTGAAGCATCTACGAATGCTTCGATATCTATCACTTTGGTACTTTTCAGTTTGATTTTTTCAAAGTCTTCATCCTGCATGATCACAAAATGGTCCGGCTCATACTCATAACCTTTGACGATGTCCTGGCTCTTAACCGCCTCTCCGCACAACTTGCATTTCTTGTCGTATCCAATGGCTCCGTTATCGTCTTTGTGCAACTGTTTGAACGAAATGCTGGCTGACGATTCCAGCGCGCTGTAAATGCGGATAGGAATGGTAACCAAAGAAAACCGTATGTGGCCTTTCCAGATGGCTCTCAGCATAATATTAAATTTTTCATTTATATATCAATAATTGTGCCTCTTTAGGTTAATAGTGCCCA
>JAGQXC010000173.1 GCA_020436785.1 Saprospiraceae bacterium
ATGGCTCGATATTACCCGATGATGCATTCATCCGCGTGGAAGACTTTGAGTACCGGTTGCAAAAGCATGATGCCAATCACTTTACTTATGTATTCAACAATGTGCAGAAAGATCTGGAATTTCAACTGTTCTCGGGAGAAGTTGCATCCCGGCCTTACACTTTACACGCGTTAAGAAAGCCGGTAGTCCTGGATTTTGATGTCGTCCTGCAATACCCGGGATACATTAACCGGCCTAATGAGGTCTTAAAAAACATGGGTGACCTGATCCTTCCGGTAGGCACCAAAGTGAATTGGGTATTTAGGACCAGCAATGCCGATCAAATTCTGGTTCGTCTGCCTAAATCGAGCGACAAAGATCTTCTGGAAAGGAAAAGTGCCAATCAGTTTGAGTACCAGGCACGACTACTCCAGTCTGGCAATTATCAATTGTTCCTCACCAATGAAGAAATGCCTTATCCGGATTCGGTCCAGTATGCCATCCAGGTTATTCCGGATCAATATCCGGCTATAGATGTCAAACAATTCGTGGACAGCACTAACCTGAATCTCCAATATTTCGCCGGTTCGGCAACCGATGATTACGGCCTGACAACCTTGAGTTTCAATTATCAGATCACGCGGGCTAATGGTGATAAGGAGGATGTGGTATCCATTCCTGTCCAGGAACCAAACAGCAAAGCGACCCAATATGCTTATACACTGGATTTGCAGGAAATACCCCTGCGGCCCGGAGATCAGATTGCCTATTTCTTTGAAGTTTATGATAATGATGCCGTCAATGGCCGTAAATCCAGCCGGACCCAATCCTATGTGGTAGAAAAAGCTACGCGTGAAGAACTGGAGGCTAAAGCAGACGACAACAATGACGCCATCCGCAAGCAATTGGAAAAGTCACTGCAGGAATCCAAACGCATGCAGGAAGAAATCCAGAAAATGCGCGAGAAGCTTCTCCAAAAAGAAGAATTGGATTGGCAGGATAAGAAAGAACTTGAAAAACTGCTGCAAAAGCACAACGACCTTGAAGACCTGATCAATCAGGCCAAGGAAAAGTTTAAAGAAAATAAAGAACAACAAAATGAATTTAGCAATCCGAGTCAGGAATTGCAGGATAAACAACAAAAGCTCGAGGAACTGTTTGAAGAGTCCGTGACGGATGAAATGAAAGATCTGATGAAACAGATCGAAGACCTGATGCAGAAACTGGATAAAGACGATCTGCTTCAGATGATGCAAAAATTCCAGTTTTCCGATAATGAAAAGGAAATGGAGCTGGATCGACTGCTGGAATTGTTTAAGCAAATGGAAGTCGAGCAGGATTTGGAACAGGCCATGGATAAGCTGAACGAACTGGCTGAGAAACAGGAAGATCTAAGTGAGAAAACCGACAAAGCAGCTGATCAGGAGCAGGTTGCCGAAGACAAAAAGTCTGAACAGGACCAGAAAAATGAGTCGAATCCCTCTGCCGAGGAAAAAAAATCCCAGGAAAACAAAAACGAGCAATCCAATCCTACCGACCAACAAAATCAAGACAAACAGGGTCAGGATAAACAAGACCAATCCGCTCCGGATGAACAACAGAAACTGAAGGATGAACAGGAGAAGATCAATCAGGAGTTTGATAAGATCGAAGAGAAACTGGATGAAATTGGCAAGAAAAACGAGGAACTTGAACGGCCAAAAGACCTGGGGAATCAGGAACAACAACGTGAAGACATCCAGCAGGATTTGAATGACAGCAAACAAAACCTGCAAAAACAACAAAATAAACAGGCCAGCAAAAAGCAAAAGAGTGCCGCTCAGAAAATGAAAGAGATGGCTCAGGAAATGCAGAGCCAAATGCAGAATGGTCAGATGGAGCAAATGCAGGAAGACATGGCAGCCCTGCGTCAATTGCTTGAAAACCTGATTGGCATGTCCTTTGAACAGGAAGATGTAATGAACCGGATTGGCAATACCGACGCCAGTACGCCGTCATTCGTCGCTTTGGTGCAGGACCAATATAAACTGAAAGATAATTTTTCGCTGATCGAGGATAGTCTTCAGGCATTAAGCAAACGTGTGGTGCAGATAGAATCCTTTGTCAATGAGAAAGTGACTGCCGTCAAAGAAAACATGACCATTGGCCTGGAACGTCTGGAAGACCGGAAGGTAGAGCCAGCTACGGACAATCAGCAACGTATAATGACCAACGTCAATGATCTGGCGTTGATGCTGAGTGAAGCCATGCAGCAGATGCAACAACAAATGGCATCGATGATGGCGGGATCACAGATGTGCGATAATCCGGGAGGTACCGGAATCCAGCTTCCGGATAAAATGCAGGATGCCGGAGAGCAGTTGCAGGATCAAATGCAAAAGATGAAGCAATCAATGCAGGAAGGTCAGCAAGGACAAAAGCAACAAATGTCCAGTGAGCAATTTGCCAAAATGGCGGCCAAACAAGCCGCTATACGCAAACTATTGGAGGAGGTTCAAAAGGCAAAACAAGAATCCGGACAAGGGTCCCGGGAACTCGAAGAGCTTATTAAACAGTTAGATAAGATTGAAACCGAGTTGGTTAACAAAGAATTATCCAACGAAACACTTAAAAGGCAACAAGAGATCTTAACCCGATTGTTGGAAGCTGAACGGGCAGAGCGCCAGCGCGGTGAAGAAGAAAAACGTAAATCGGAAACCGCCGTGGATAAAAAACGGGAACTGCCGCCTTCATTACAGGAATATCTTAAGAAACGAGAATCGGAAATTCAACAATTAAAATACGTATCACCGGATGTGAATCCGTACTATAAACAGCTTATCGAAGAATATCTCAAATTGCTGAAGAACGAACAGTAGGTACCTATGCTTAGACTTACATCTAATCCGGAGAACATCCTTCGACTTGAAAAATACGTTGCAGGCATCTTATCCGAATACCAGGTGGCACCGGAAATTCAACCCAATATACTGATCAGCTTGACCGAAGCGGTCAACAATGCCATTCGCCACGGGAATATGGAAGATGAAAGCAAGTTCGTCTGCATTAAACAACGTCGCCGAAACGATGCACTCATATTCTGGGTTAGCGACGAAGGCTGTGGGTTTGACCCGGCCGCCGTTCCGGATCCCACCCTGCCGGAAAACATAGAACGTTGCGGCGGTCGCGGTGTCTTTATCATGCGTAATCTGTGTGACCGTTTACGCTATAAAGAAAATGGAAGAACGGTAGAACTCGAATTCAAACTCCGATAATCGGTGGCCATCCGCTTTTTCCAGGAAGGGGTATCCTTTCCTTTTCACCAGCGTAACAAAACCAAAGCATGGATCAAGGATTGCGTCACCCAGGAAGGGCATGACCTGCAGGAATTGAACGTCATCTTTTGTGATGATGAATATTTGCATACGTTGAATATTACTTACCTGCAGCACGATACCCTGACCGATATCATTACTTTTCCTTATCAGGAGGATCCGATTCATGGGGAGTTGTACATCAGCATCGATCGCATCCGGGAAAATGCAACATCCAACGCAGTTCCTTTTTTACATGAATTAAGACGGGTAATTATTCACGGAACATTGCATTTGTGCGGTTATGGGGATAAAACCACCGCTGAAAAACAAAAAATGCGCCTAAAGGAAAATCACTACCTTTCTCTTCTTGCTGACTAACAATTGGGGAAATTCGTGCGTTTTTAAGGATCTTATGGAATCATTAATAATACCTTATCTTTAGGCCCTGTTTTTTGAACGGAATCCAATGATTATACTCAAATTTGGTGGTTCCTCGGTAGCCGACGCTGCTCGGATCCGCAACGTGGCAAGCATTATTTCTTCTTACCATGAACCGGTTGCAGTCGTTTGCTCCGCGCTAGGTGGTGTGACTGATTTCCTCATTGCTATGAGCAATCTGGCTGCCCAGGGAGATTCAGCCTATAAAGCCCAGCTTGATGCTTTCCGTCAACGTCACTATGAAGTGGTCGACGGATTACTGACCGGTAAGGCCAGGGCAGATTTTATTCCCGAGCTGGAAGAAAACATGCAAGTACTTTCTCACCTCATGCAAGGTATTTTTTTGGTCATGGAAGCTTCACCGCGAACCATGGATTATGTCCTGAGTTTTGGAGAGCGGAATGCCAACCAGATCGTGGCCGCTTACCTCAATCAGGAAAACATCGCTGCCGAATACCTGGATGCCCGTCATGTAATCAAGACCGACAAGTCATTCGGTTCTGCATTGGTGGATTTTGAATTATCTTATAAAAAGATTCGGAAGTACTTTGCGGACCGACAGGCGATTCAAATTGTAACCGGTTTTATCAGTTCGGCAAAGGGCGGGTTAACCACGACGTTAGGACGGGGAGGTTCTGATTATACGGCATCCATTCTGGGGGCCGCATTGGATGCCCGTGAAATACAAATCTGGACCGACGTAGACGGCGTCCTTACGGCTGATCCCCGTAAAGTTAAAATGGCTTTCACCATTCCCACCTTGTCCTACGCCGAAGCAATGGAAATGTCACATTTCGGGGCAAAAGTTATCTATCCTCCGACCATTCAGCCGGCTCTGACCAAAGGAATTCCGATCTACATTAAAAACACGTTTAATCCGGGCTTTCTGGGTACCCGTATCGATAATCATCACGATCCGCAGGCCCCGGCTGTAAAAGGCATTTCATCCATCTCGGATATTGCCTTGTTAACTTTACAGGGGAGTGGACTATTCGGAGTAATTGGATCGGCTGCCCGGTTGTTTTCTGCCCTGGCTGCCCAAAACATTAATGTGATCCTGATTACTCAGGGTTCATCAGAACATTCCATCAGTTTTGCAGTCAATCCATCTATGGCAAAGAAGGCAAAGACCTGTGTCGAGAATGCCTTTGAACGGGAAATCGAAAAAGGAACCATTGAACAGGTTAAGGTGGAGCAGGATTTGTCCGTGGTTGCCATCATTGGTGAGAACATGCGCTATCGTCCCGGAATAGCCGGCCGTTTATTTCAAGCGCTGGGCAAAAACGGGATCAATGTTATCGCCATTGCGCAAGGTTCCTCGGAGCTGAACATTTCGGTGGTCGTGAATAAAGCTAACGAAGCCAAAACCCTCAATGTACTGCATGAAGCATTCTTCCTCTCTGATACCAAAGTACTTCACGTATTTATGGTTGGTGTTGGGTTGATAGGAAGTACACTACTCAACCAATTGCGTGATCAGGGACCATTTCTTAAAGAAAAACGTTCGTTGGAAATCCGGATCGTAGCCCTGGCCAACTCCAAAAAGATGGTTTTTGCGGAAGATGGCCTGGACCTTAATCATTGGCAGGAGACATTGCGAAATTCATCCGAAAAGAGCTCATTGGATCGTTTCGTTGATTACATGAAAGGTGCCAACTTATCGAATTCCGTATTCATTGACAATACGGCATCGAGCTCCGTTCCGGCAAAATATGCCGAAATCCTGGGAGCTTCCATCTCGATATGTACCCCAAATAAGATAGCCTCCTCTTCCGAATACGAGATGTATCGCCGGTTAAAAGATTTAGCGAACCGGAAACGGGTGGCTTACTTTTTTGAAACGAACGTCGGAGCCGGATTACCGGTTATATCTACCCTGAATGATCTGATCCATAGTGGAGATGAAATATTGAAAATCGAAGGGGTCTTGTCGGGTTCGTTATCCTACATCTTCAATACGCTCAGTAAGGATAAAGCATTCAGTACAATTGTAGCGAATGCTGCGGAGAAAGGATTGACCGAACCAGATCCACGGACGGATCTCAGCCTCATGGACGTTAAACGAAAATTGGTCATTTTGGGACGTGAGGCAGGCATTCCCCTGGAAATCACCGACATCGATTCGGAAAATTTACTGAACGAAGCCTGTTTTATGGCGCCTGATATCCCGGCTTTGTTCAGAGAATTACCGGCTTTGGATCCGCAGTATGCCAGCCGTATGCTCGATCTGGAGAAAAAAGAGCAGAAATTGCGCGTCATTGCGAAAATCGAAGCGGGCAAGGGTTCCATCACATTGACTCCGGTTGGTCGCGATAATCCCTTTTACACGTTGGATGGAAGTGATAATATGATTGTCTTCACGACAAAGCGGTATGCAGAGCGTCCATTGGTGGTTAAGGGTCCGGGAGCCGGAGCGGAAGTTACTGCAGCCGGGGTCTTTGCAGAAATCATTCAAATTGGTTCCTATTTAGCTGATAATTAACTGATAATCAAATATTTGTGATAGATTCAGTAAAAGTATTCGCCCCGGCTTCCGTGGCAAATTTAGCGTGTGGTTTTGATGTTTTAGGCCTTGCTTTGGAATCTCCCGGAGATGAAATCATTGCCCGGCTAAACCCAACCCGCATTGGTCTGACCATTTCTGCAATAACCGGCGATGAAGGGCGGTTGCCCTGGGACATTGAGTTTAACACCGCCGGTTACGCCGCGCACCGGTTTTTAGAAGCCATTGGCCAGGCGAATCTTGGCATTGATCTGGAAATCCACAAAAAGATGCCTTTTGGAAGCGGCCTGGGATCCAGTGCCGCCAGTGCAGTTGGTGCCGTTTATGCCGTGGGTCAGCTTCTCGGAGGAGAATGGTCAAAAAAAGATCTGCTTCCTTTTGCAGTACTGGGTGAACAACAGGCAGATGGCGCTTACCATGCCGATAATGTTGCTCCTTCTTTATTTGGAGGAATTGTCCTGATCCGGGACAATCAGACGTTGGATGTATTGCAATTGCCCGTTCCCGGAGATCTGACGGTTGCGGTCATACATCCGCAAATTGAGATTCTCACCAAAGAAGCTCGCAGCATTTTGTCGTCCTCGGTTCCACTCAGAGACATGATTCTGCAGACGGGTAACATGGGGAGTTTTCTGGCCGGTCTGTATACCAATGATTACGATCGAATCCACCGCTCGGTGATGGATGTGGTCATTGAGCCCCAGCGGGCAAAACAGATACCTCATTTCTATACCGTTAAATCGATTGCGGAAAAATCTGGTGCCTTGGGATGTTCCATTTCGGGAAGTGGACCATCCATTTTTGCTTTTTGTCGGGGACCGGAGCACGCAGAGCAGTTGGCACAACGAATGGCAGATGTGTACTCGGCACACGGTATTGCTGTTGATGTGTTCTCCGGGTCGATTAATCATGTAGGTGTACAAACGATCGGATAATGCAGTGTTTCAGCACCCATAACCCCCAGGGTAAACAGTTTGGACTTCTGGATGCGATCCAAATGGGACTCGCGCCTGATGGTGGTCTCTTTATGCCGGTTGAAATACCAAAAGTAACCAGCCAATGGTTGAAGGACATCCAATTCAAAACATTCCCTGCGATCGCTTACGAACTTAGTGTATTGTATTTCCCTGAAGTGGATAAGCAAGTATTGCGATCACTTTGTGAAGATGCGTTTAACTTTCCTGCACCGTTGGTGCCCATTTCCCGTCCGGTTTCAATCCTGGAACTATTCCACGGTCCAACTCTGGCTTTCAAAGATTTTGGCGCCCGGTTCATGGCCAGGATGTTGGGTTATCTCAATAGCCGGGAAAAATTACCTCTGCATATCCTGGTGGCTACTTCCGGTGATACCGGTGGCGCCGTTTCCGATGGGTTTCATGGAGTGGAAGGAATAGACGTTACGGTATTATTTCCCAAAGGAAAAGTTAGCCCACTGCAACAAAAACAAATTACCACCCTTGGGGACAATATCCATGCCATAGCCATTGAAGGTACATTTGATGACTGTCAGGCCATCGTCAAACAGGCGTTGGTAGATCCGGAACTCATTGGCTATCGCTTGAGTTCGGCAAACAGCATCAATCTGGCGCGACTAATCCCTCAATCTTTTTATTATTTTGAAGCACTTCGTCAAATGTCACCCGGTGCCCGGCCGGTATTTGTTGTCCCCTCCGGCAATTTCGGCAATTTGGTTGCAGGAATCATGGCCCAACGAATGGGGCTACCCGCTTCGCATTTTGTTGCGGCAACCAACATCAACGACATCGTTCCATCCTATTTAAAAGATGGTTTATTCCGCCCTAAACCATCGCGGGAAACATTATCCAATGCTATGGATGTGGGTAATCCATCCAATTTTCGCCGGTTGGAATCACTGTATGGTTCCACGTGGAACACCATTAAGTCTCACGTATCCGGTTATGCATATACCGATGAAGAAACGCTGGATGGCATTAAACAGGTCTTTCAGAAATACAACTATTTGTTGGATCCGCATGGAGCAGTTGGATATTTAGCTGCCGATCAGTACAACCGTGAGCATCAAGAGGATCAGCCTCTGATCGTTTTAGAAACCGCACACCCGGCTAAATTTCTGGCTGCTTATGAACGTCTGGGCATTCCGGTGGAAATACCTCAACGTCTGGCACGGCAGGCAGAAAAGAAGGATTTGTCCATCACATTACCAAATGACTACTCCGAATTTATTGACTGGTTCCGGTCGGCTCATCATCAGTAATAGTTCCACGTGGAACCTATCGGGATATCACCGCTGATATTCTAAAGGAATACCGTTGACGAATGCTTTACCCTTTTTAGGGATTTGCGTAAGTTTACCTTTTCATGCCCATTTTGAAGTTTTCAAAATGGGTTAGTCATTTTCAGTACACTTTTATTAACCATCAGAAAAATAGAACAATGATGAGAAAACTTGCAGTCTTTGCTTTAGCACTGCTATCCTGCGTA
>JAGQXC010000174.1 GCA_020436785.1 Saprospiraceae bacterium
GGGATGTGATGATTGACGTAAATCTTTCCGCTCTTCGGATCGACAATGCGGATCTCACCCGACCGGGAAAGCACCACGGTTTCGTTCTGCCCCTGGGTAAAGCGCATGCTGTCGAATTCCAGCTTACCATCAAATTTCGATACCAATTCGGATTCCGATTTGGATACGGCAGCGACACCACCTACGTGGAACGTACGCAGGGTCAACTGAGTACCCGGTTCACCGATACTCTGAGCGGCAATAATCCCGACGGCATCGCCCTTCTCGGCAATCCGGCCGGTTGCCAGGTTCTTTCCGTAACACTTGTTACAGACCCCTTTGATGGATTCGCAGGTCAAAACCGAACGTATGGTTACGATTTCGATGCCGGCATCTTCAATTTCTTCCGCTTTTTTCGGAGAAATGTATTCACCACCTTCCAGGATGATCTCGTCGGTCACCGGATTGTAGATGTTGTGCAGGCTGTAGCGACCCTGGATCCGGGATGCCAGTGATTCAATGATTTTCTCATTGTCTTTCAATGCACTGGTTTCAATACCCCGCAATGTATTGCAATCTTCCTCATGGATGATCACATCCTGGGCAACGTCCACCAAACGACGGGTCAGGTAACCGGCATCGGCTGTTTTCAAAGCGGTATCCGCCAGACCTTTCCGGGCACCGTGTGTAGAGATGAAATATTCCTGTACACTCAGACCTTCCAGGAAGTTGGAAAGGATGGGGTTTTCGATGATCGCAGCACCGGTATCCCCGGATTTCCTCGGTTTAGCCATCAATCCCCGCAGTCCGCACAACTGTTTGATTTGCTGTTTGGATCCCCGGGCACCGGAGTGCAGCATCATGTACACGGAGTTGAATCCTCCTTTATGTTCGGACAACTCTTTCATCAGGTTGTCTGTGATCTTGTTGTCGGCATAGGTCCACTTGTCAATGATCTGGTTGTACCGTTCATTGTTGGTGATCAGACCCATGTTGTAGTTCTCCCAAACTTCATCGACTTCTTCCTGTGCCATGGTCAATGTCCTAATTTTCACACTCGGCGTGATCAGGTCACCGAGGTTAAAGGACAAACCGCCACGGAATGACCACCAGAATCCCATCTCCTTGATGTCGTCCAGGAACTGAGCGGTGGTCGGAATATCGGTTCGCTCGATGATGCCACCAATGATCTTTTTAAGGCTCTTTTTCGTCAGCAAATCATTGATGAAGGGTACTTTATCGGGCACATTGCGGTTAAACAATACCCGGCCTACCGTGGTTTTGATGCGTTTGGAGGTCAATTGACCATTCTCATCCTCCACGACGGCACGAACATTGACGCTTGCGTGCAGATCGACCCGCTTTTCATTATAGGCAATGATCACCTCTTCCGGAGAATAAAAGCTCATGCCTTCCCCTTTCACCTTGTTTTCTTCTGTGGAAGCACGCTCCTTGGTCAGATAATACAATCCAAGAACCATGTCCTGAGAAGGCAGGGTAATGGGTGAACCATCCTGCGGGTTCAACATGTTGTGTGATGCCAGCATCAGCAATTGAGCCTCCAGAATGGCTGCATGGCTTAATGGTACGTGGACCGCCATCTGGTCACCGTCGAAGTCGGCGTTAAATGCGCCGCAAACCAACGGGTGTAACTGAATGGCTTTTCCTTCCACCATGATCGGCTGGAAAGCCTGTATCGAAAGCCGGTGCAAGGTTGGAGCACGGTTCAACATGACCGGGTGCCCTTTGAGGATATTCTCCAGGATCTCCCAGATCACGGGGTCTTTCCGGTCAACCAGTTTTTTAGCCGATTTTACCGTCTTTACGATACCCCGTTCGATGAGTTTACGGATGATGAACGGCTTGAACAACTCTGCCGCCATCGCCTTGGGAATCCCGCATTCGTGCAATTTAAGGTTCGGACCCACTACAATGACTGAACGGCCGGAGTAGTCCACCCGTTTACCGAGCAGGTTTTGACGGAAACGTCCTTGCTTTCCTTTGAGGATATCACTCAATGATTTCAGTGCCCGACCACCTTCGGCTTTCACCGCATTGGATTTACGTGAGTTGTCAAAGAGGGAATCCACAGCTTCCTGGAGCATCCGTTTTTCATTCCGCAGGATGACTTCCGGAGCCTTAATCTCCAGGAGTCGCTTCAGACGATTGTTACGGATGATCACACGCCGGTACAGGTCATTGAGGTCTGAACTGGCGAACCGGCCGCCATCGAGTGGTACCAGGGGACGCAGTTCCGGCGGGATGACCGGCAAATATTGAATGACCGACCATTCCGGAC
>JAGQXC010000175.1 GCA_020436785.1 Saprospiraceae bacterium
AGGAAGAATGGATTGACCTCTTTGACGGTACCAGCCTTGCCGGCTGGGACATCAAGATCTGCGGCTTTCCGGTGAATGAAAATTACAAGAACACCTTCATGGTCGAAGACTCGATGATCCGGGTCAATTATGCCGAATACGATTCCTTCCGCAATGAATTTGGCCATCTTTATTATCACCAGCCCTTTTCCTATTATAAACTGCGTTGGGAATACCGCTTTACCGGAGATCAGCTTCCCGGGGGCGCCACCTGGAATGTCCGCAATTCCGGGGTGATGCTGCATTCCCAGTCGGCACAAAGCAATGAGCTGACGCAGACCTTTCCGGTTTCCATCGAATGGCAGATGCTCGGCGGCCTCAGTGACGGAAAATCCCGTCCTACCGGTAACGTGTGTACCCCCGGCACGGCGGTCGAGATGCATGGTGCCGTCACCTATGACCACTGCATCAACTCCAATTCCCAGACGTATGATGGTGATCAGTGGGTCCGCGCAGAAGCCATTGTTCATGGCGATGAATTCATGACCTTCATCGTGGACGGAGACACCGTACTCCATTTTGAGAAGCCCCAGGTTGGTGGCGGATTTACCAACGTCAATGCTGGCGGCGAAGACTGGAAAACGGTGGGAGGGATGCAACATCCGGAAGCATGGATCGCCGAGAACGGCATGCTGCTCAAGGAAGGTTATATCGCCCTGCAGGCCGAAAGCCATCCGGTGGATTTCCGGCGCATCCAACTGCTCGATCTATGTGGGTGCAACGATCCCAAAGCCAAAAATTACCACTCCTACGTCGTGGAGCCCAAGCCGGAGACCTGTGTTTACTAGGCCTTTCCCACGAAGGATCGACGTTCATCGGCGTGGCGGTCAACCAACTGAACGAAACGGGCTGAAACAGCAACCAGATCTTTTAATTCCAGGATGATGCTGAGGTAAAGTATGGCGGCCTGTTCGTCCGCATCTTCCTTGATTTCCTGCATTTGCTGTTCCAACAGTTGCTGGAGCAAATGCTGAATATGCTTTTTCTCTTCCCGGATGGCAAAATCTTTTGGAATCGAATCGGGTTGCAAATAATTAGTCAGTCCATTCAGATAGCTATTCAATTCAAGTAAAAAATTTTTCAGTGTTTTTTGTTGACGGTTATTCAACAATGGCAGGCTATTGGCAAGATGACTTGAACAGGACTTGACAATGAAGGTTACCGATTGTAAAAGATCCTGTTCGAGGTCAAATTTGAGTAATGCAACCCTGGCTACCCGCAGATCTTCACCGTCCACCTGCTGTGCCGATTGGAAGATTTCGTGACGGACTTTTTCCTGTTGCTTGCGAATGCGTTTCAATTTTTTCCTGGTTTTGTGGATCAGGTCAAGATTTTCATCAATTACGGCATCAATGGCATCGTAAGTGGTGGATTTAATGGTTTGTAAAAAGGGAATGACTGCTTTTTGGTCGCGGTGAAGACGTTCCTGGGCCGAACTCAATTTACGTTGCTTGATTTCAGCCTTACGTTTTTCCTTTATTACAGATTGTTGGTGATGAAAACGATAGGTGCGTACTAATAAAAAAACGGCCACTGCTGCCAGCGGCACAATGGACCACAAATGAAAAGCATAGATTAATCCGCCAAACAATGCAGCAACGGTAAAGGCGATCAAAGCTGTCATCAACCAACCACTGATCACCTGGATAACCCCGGTGATGCGGAAAACGGCGCTATCCCTGCCCCAGGCACGATCTGCAAGTGAGGAGCCCATTGCCACCATGAATGAAACATAAGTCGTCGATAGTGGTAACTTCAGAGAGGTCGCAAAAGAGATCAATGTACTGGCTACGGTGAGGTTGACCGATGCCCGTACCAGGTCGAAAGCTGGCGCTTCACTTTGTAAAGGTTGATTATTCCGAGGTTTAAATGAAGCATCTATTCGTTTAATCAACGACTTGGGCATCAAAGAGATCAGGACATCTCCAAAGATGAGGACCCAGCGGACCATCCATTGGGCAAGAGCGATAGGTTCAAAACGTTCTTCACCAGCCCCTTGTCTACCCAGATTGACTTCTGTTTCAGTGACTGAGCGTGCTTTACGTGATAACCATAAGGTCAGAACCATGATCATTCCTCCGATGATCAACAAAATGGGTTTGGTTCGAACGGGTAGTTGAAGCGATGACATCATCAGGGAGTCCGGATCAACCGGTGATCGGGACCAATTCAGGTAAGATTCCAAACCGGCAATGGGAACACCGATAAAATTCACCAGATCATTACTGGCAAAAGCCATTGCGAGTGCAAATGTGCCGAAGAGCACCACCAGTCGCAACACATCCATACGAAAAACCTGTCTGATCAAAATCAATAAAAAGATCCATCCAGCTGCTGCCAGCGCTAAAAGCGTCATTGTATGTACCTGAATCCAGGAATTTACTGATTCCGGGATGAAAGAGGCTCCTTTCGCACCTTTGATTAACAAAAAATAGCTGAGTAAAGCCAAGGCCAGACTTGCCCAGAGATGGGTTAGAAGGCTTATCCGGGATTCGTAATGAAAAGTAAACAGCAAACGTGAGAAAAACTGAACAATGGTGCCTACGACAAAGGCAACGCCAACCGAAATGAAGATGCCGGTAATAATCGCTAGTGCATTCGCTGAGTTAATGTATGTGCTGATTTCTGCAATTGGGCTGCCACTTTGAGACAATTTGAAGAGCGCAACCGCTGTTGCAGCACCAAGCAGTTCAAACACCACCGATACCGTGGTTGAGGTTGGGAGGCCAAATGTATTGAATAGGTCCAGTAAGATGATATCCGTGAGCATAACGGCCAAAAAGACCACCATAACCTCCGCGAATGAGAAGTATTGAGGGTTGAATATGCCCTTTCTGGCGATTTCCATCATACCACTGGAAAAACTAGCTCCAATAAAAACTCCGATACTAGCCACAATTAAGATGACTCGCCGGGTCGAAACATGGGATCCGATGGCCGAATTAAGAAAATTGACCGCATCGTTGCTCACACCGACGATGAGGTCGGTAGCAGCAAGCAAAACCAGCAAAATGACAACCAACAGATAATAATCCACGGTAATAAATTCAATCGACGATGTTAACGGATCAGTGTTAACAGGAGGTTACCTCATGATTAAATCTGGATGAATTCAGTCCTCGATTTCTTTTTTAATGGAGATTCCATAGAATCCATAAAAAATTAGCCGGGACATCCGATGATGGACCCGGCTAACCATTTAATATCTAATTAAACCTGCCCAAAAATAACCGTATTTGACTTAACAATAAAATAAGGTCCGGTTAACCCATTGGTAATTATTTGTTAATGTGACTTTTAGCCGGAGTTGGAGGCAGATTCCGGATTTTTGCGGTGCTGAATGTTTCTGTAATGGACGATTGATTCGGCTGACTATTTAATCATCTAAT
>JAGQXC010000176.1 GCA_020436785.1 Saprospiraceae bacterium
ACATGGGGTTGCAGGGGGCCTTCCCATTGATCAAAGGTAAGAATGGATTCCCGTAACAATTGGATGCCTTCCAGGGATCCGTTGGGAGGGGCGGCCTGGGTCCCTTCGGTGGGTTGTGCGGTGTCATGCCGCATGTATCCGCGAGACGAATACACATGGTAAGCCAGTTTCCCGATGGTAGCCTGAAATAATCTGGATTTAGGCTCCGGGTACCCTTTGATGGTAAACCCCAGCGCCAGGGCACAGTGATAAAGGTTCTGATAGACGTCCCAGGGACCCTGTACCTGGATGTTTTCAGCCTTCTCCATCCGGTCCAGCCAATCCATGACTTCCCCCAAATTCTTCAGTATCAATGGTTTTTTCATCAGGATGCTGGTTCTTTCACGGAAGATAATTAATTTAATACAATCCGAACCGGTAACTAATCAGAGACCGGGCAGGTGATGTTTACTTTAAAACATATTTGATCAATTATGCAAAACCCCGACGTTCCAACCCATACCCAATTGGATGAAATGCTGTTCGACAATCGGCTCGATGAAGTAATTCAAGCCATCAACGGAATCACCAATCCTTCCCCTGAAATGCTAAGTAAGCAGGGATTAGCCTATTACCGTAAGGAAGATTACGAGGAGGCTTCAAAGTGTTTCCAGGCTGCACTTACTTCCTTGCCCGATGATGGAGAGCTGAAGGAGTTGTATGAACGATCTAAAATTAATGCATGGACCAGTATCAACGAATTTGTCCCCGAGGTATTCCATTTTAATGCGGATGTCATGGAAAAATTCAGGGAAAGCATGCCATTACCTGTGCCTGTTAAGGTACATCGGGCTCCGGGAGGCTGGCGGCTTTCACGAAAGGTCATTGGGGATTTTTCGGGACGCATGCTATCCCTCTTTATTGATGGTGCCACCATCCTATGGGGAAGGATAGGCGGATACCACGATCGTTTCTGGACCAATTGGTACCGTCGTCCCGCATTTTTGGGAATACTTACTCTCGCCTATATGCGTGAGCGCATGCATAAATTTAATCTCCATTCAGCATATCCATCGAAAGCTATGGTGGGTTTTGCCAGCAATGACCTTGTCCCTCCCGTCGGAGTAACTCATTTTCGCACGGCCGATGGCAGCTGGAACAATTTGCATAATCCTTTGGAGGGAGCGGTAGGTACCCGTTTTTTAAGGAATATTGATCCTGCGGTGATCCCCGTGGAAACCCCCGATCGGCTCCTCCACCCCAATCCGAGAACGCTTAGCCGGATCTTTCTCACCCGAGGAAAAGAGATGAAAGAAGTCCCTTTCCTCAACATGCTGGCTGTGGCCTGGATCCAGTTCCAGAATCACGATTGGATCAGCCACGGAGAACCCAGGCTAAATGAGCACTATGAAATCCCATTGGAAGAAAATGACCCTGCCCGTATTCGCTACCGGCAACTGAAAATGTTTGTAGGTAAGTCACAAACGGACTTCACGCGACGTTCCGAAGACGAGCTGCCCATCACCCACCTCAATGAATGCACCCACTGGTGGGACGGGTCACAGATTTACGGCAGCGATCTCGCTACCCAGCGCAGACTCCGATCCGGTGTGTCGGGGAAAATGAGAATCAACCCCAACGGTTTGTTGCCCCGTGACCGTAAGGGCATCGAAATCACCGGGTTTACCCGCAACTGGTGGGTAGGTTTGGCCATGATGCATACCTTATTCGTGAAGGAGCACAATGCCATTTGTGATCATCTGCAATCGTATTATCCGGATTGGGACGATGAACGGCTTTTTCAGGTTGCACGTCTGATCAATGCAGCGGTTATGGCCAAGATCCATAGCCTGGAATGGAACTCCGTCATCAACCCCAATGCAACGTTGGCCAAAGGTCTGCAATCCAATTGGTACGGCATGCTAACCAATCTGTTTCATCCGGAAGATGAACGAAAGACCGTAGCAGACATCAATGTAAGAAACCCGGAGATGGGTGGAGTCGTTGGTAATCCGATCGAAAAACACGGTTCGCCTTACGGGCTGACCCAGGAATTCGTGGAAGTCTACCGGTTGCATTCCATGTTGCCCGAAAACCTGGTGCTAAGGGATGAAAATGGAGAAGTTCGGGAGAAGATCCGCATCGATGAATCCCGCCAACGCGGATCCGGCAAGTTGACCGACCGGATGGACATGGTCCGGCTTTGGCATTCTTTTGGGTTGCAACACCCCGGACAATTGGTGCTTAATAACTATCCTCGATTTATGCAGGAGATGAGCATCCCGGGTAATCCTTTGTATGACCTGGGAGCCGTGGACATCTTGCGTAGCCGGGAGCGGGGAGTGCCCCGGTACAATGCTTTTCGACGGGCCATGGGATTGCAACCGATAGAAACATTTGCTGATCTTACCGATGATGCGGAGGTGGTGGCAAAGCTAACCGAAGCTTATGATGGTGACATCGAATTGCTCGATCTGATGATCGGCTCATTGGCGGAGAGTCACCGGCCGAAGGACTTTGCCTTTGGAGAGACCATCTTTCAGATCTTTTTGCTCAATGCCACCCGGCGCTTGCAGGCCGACCGGTTTTACACGGATTGTTATACCGCCGAATATTATACGCCGGAAGGTTTGGAATGGATTGATCGAACCGATATGAAAACCGTTTTGTTACGCCACCATCCTGAACTGGAAAATACCGGGCTTGCCCGGGTCAAGAATGCCTTTAAACCCTGGAAACAATAGCTGGCCCGCTCCAGAGCAGTGACCCAGAGCGATTTAGTCCAGTTCCCAGCCGAGCTTCTTCCAGTCTTCTTCGAAATCGATGTCGGCCAGCATGGGTAATTCATGCCACGAAAGTCCCTTGTATTTTGCCCGCCGGATGGTTTCTTCAAATACCGTTTCCGTACTCCACACCATCCCATCAAAGAGACTGGTTTGAAGCCTGCTCATGCCGATCAGGTAATAGCCCCCATCTTCAGTACTTCCGATAACCAGGTCATGATCGACCAGTGCCTGGAATGCCCGGTCCAGGATCGTGGAGGTGATCCCGGGCACATCGCTGCCGATCAGGACGACGGAGTCGTGAAAAGATAAGATTTCAGCCATGGCGTTGGACATGCGAGCCCCCAGATCTGCACCACTTTGTAATCTTTTATGAAAATGCACAGGACTCCATTCATCCCCTTCATCGATATGTTGGCTGTAGTAAAGGTATTTGGTGACCTGTACGCGTTGGGTAACTTGCCGGATCCGCTTGAGCAACGCCCGGTAGATAGCCAGCGCTTTATCCGTCCCGACAGTGGCCGCAAGCCTGGTTTTTACCTGTCCCGGCCGGGGATTTTTAATGAAGATGATCAAGGCAGGTCGCAACGGATTTCCGGTTGATATGAAAACCGGAAGGTACCCATTTTTCGATATTATGAAGAAAGACCATTAAATTGTGTACGATGCCAACCGAATTGCCAGACCATGGAGCAACCGGAACACCTTAAACTTTCCTCCTGGGTGAGAGCCTATACCGGCGACCTCTTGCAATGGGCCACCGTGAAAACGTCGGATCATACGCTTGCCGAGGACCTGGTGCAGGATACCTTTTTAGCAGCGGCCGAACAAATAGAAAAATTTAGACAGGAAAGTCATCCCCGCACCTGGTTGTTTGGCATTTTACGTAACAAAATTGCCGATCATTACCGCAAGACGCTTCGTGAACGCGAACGGATGCAGCCATCCGCAATCGAAGAGAACCCCTATTTTGAAAATGAAGGCCAATGGAAATCAACCACAATTCCCCAACCCTGGCCTGATGAAGAGCCGGGTTTACTGGATCAACCTGCATTTACAGAAGTACTAAGGAGGTGCCTGGAAATGCTTAATCCGGTGATGTCCGATTGCATTCGCATGCGATTTCTGGAAGAACAAAAAGGTGAAGTTATCTGTCAGGAATTGGGAATGACGGCCACCAATTATTGGCAGGTCATTCACCGGGCCAAATTAAATCTCAGAAATTGCCTGGACAAAAACTGGTTTCGTGAATCGGAAAAAGACAATGAAATTTAATTGGAATAACACGCTGTTTCGTTGGGGGATCCCGATCCTGATAGGCATACATCTTATGATCTCCTGCAACCAAAGACCTCCTCGCGAATCGTACCCATCGGCTGCGGTTTCCCACGTGTTGTGGGACTCTTTGTTACAAGTGCATGTAACGGATGAGGGCTGGGTAGATTATCAGGGATTCATCCGGGATAGTAACCGGTTGAACGCTTATCTGACCAGCCTGGAGTTGGCCCATCCGCAATCTTCCTGGTCCAGGTCAGAGCAAATGGCGTACTGGATCAATGCCTACAATGCATTTACCGTTCAACTTATCGTACAACATTATCCCGTGTCCAGCATTAAGGATATTAAAAGAGGCATACCATTTATTAACACGGTCTGGGACATTCATTTCATTCACATCCAATCGCAAACGTATGACCTGAATGACATTGAACACCGCATCCTGCGGCGACAATTTAAGGATGCCCGGATCCATGCAGCCATCAATTGTGCCTCTTATTCCTGCCCGCAACTTCGGAGAGAAGCTTATGTCGCAAACCGGCTGGATGAACAGTTGACAGACGCCATGCGGAAATTTTTATACGACCCTCGAAGAAACCGGATGGAGACTGGAAAAGCAGAAGTCTCTTCCATCTTTAAATGGTTTGGAGGTGATTTTAAACGGGACGCCGGATCGTTACGAAAATTCCTTAACCGTTACCTGGAAGAGCCGATACTCAAAAATGTGGACATAACATTTCTCGATTACGACTGGAGCCTGAACGACGCAAGTATTTATCCGGAACAGTAAACCGATTTGGCTTCAGGGACGCAGCCACCGTTGGTACCAGTTTTTTAGGGTTACCCCGGAAGCCCATCCTCTTGCCCAGAAAAAATAAACCAACAAATTTACCAATTGGACCTTGAGCCAGGAGTTGTGCCGGTACTTGCGGGAAGACACCAATCCGCTTTTTGCTACCATTTTATATCGTAAACCCTTTGCGATCGCGCGGCGGAGAAATTCATATTCTTCCATGATCAGGTGTTCCGGGTCAAACCCTCCAACCTGCTCATAGGCTTTCCGGGTAATAAAAAATGTGCGGTCACCACCCTGGGTGAAGAACCAGCTGAATTGCGTAAAATAGGAATTTAGCTTTAGCATCCAGGGTCCGTCTTCAAACTGGTACCTGAAGTTGCCCATATCAAAACCATCCGCAATCAGATTATGGATGTCCCTGGCAAAACTGATCGGCGGTAACGTATCGGCATGTACAAAATAGAACAAATCTCCTTTCGCTTGCCGGGCACCAAAGTCCATCTGAGCTGCCCGCCCCCTGCTAGGTGACTGAAACACTACCGCCCCTGCTTCTTCAGCGAGATTGGCGGTGAAATCATCGCTGTGGCCATCGACTACCAGAATTTCCGTAACCTGTGGTCCACCATGACGAATCAGGTGACGGATGGTCTTGCTGATGTATTCGGCTTCCTGATACGTTGGTATGATAATGCTGATCGTCAATGGCCAATATTCAAATTGTGAAGTAAATAAATGACGGGATATGGAAGAAAAAATTGACCGGGCGAATTCCAATATTTTTTAATTATAAGCGGATTTGGTGTCAGGAATCAGCAGGAAGTGCTACCTATAATCAAAATGCGTAAAGTAACTTTGAGGCATGAAACAAAATCCACTTTTAGTATCCTGTCGTGAAGCGACCTTGTTGGTGGAAAAAAAACTACAAGGGCAGTTAACCATCAAGGAAAGGGTACAACTGGTGGTTCATACGGCGATCTGCCAGGCTTGCCGCGGCTACCAGCAACAAAGTGGAATCATCGAACGAGCCTTACGAGCCCATTTCACTCCGGATGGTAAGGTGAATCAAAGCGATACGGGCAAACTGGAGGAACGGATTATCCGCCTTCTGGAAGATGGTGATGCCACCGCATCGCTGGATTGAGACCTGATTCCTGTTAAGAAAATGTGAAAGTAATCATCTGCCGGTCAGGAAGGCCGGTATCGTGCGACCTATGGTTAAAATCTACTGGTTATGATTGCTGCTGAAACTGCTATCCGCACCCTGATACCGAATACGATTTCTGCGCAGGAATCCTGGAATCTTCTATTTGATCAAGCTCAGGAGTTGCACTTCCGCCGGGGACAAGTGCTATTTACCACCAACCGGCAGCATCCGTATGTTTATCTGGTTCAAAAGGGTTTGGTGGCATTGACGCCAATGAATGATGAGCGAGAGCTGATCCTGGATGCGCCGGGAAAAGGCAATTATGTCAACCTGGAGTCCGTCTGGGACGGATCAACTCCCCTACAGGCGGCCTACACCCTGACCGGTTCAACTGTAGTTCGAAGGGTTTCCATCACGGAGATCCGCCATTGCCTGCAAAGGAATCCGCACGGCCAGGATTACGTCGCGCAACAATTGTTGGCACAGATCCGTCGGGCTCATCAACGGATCCGGGATCTGGCTTTATTGTCGGCTCCACAGCGGATAATCCATTACCTCCTGCAGTATGTATTGCAGCAGGGGAGAGCCGTTGGTCTGGAATGGGTGGTTCAGCCTGTACTGACCCATCAGGAAATTGGATTGCTTACCAGCACCGGGCGGCAGACCGTTACCACCGTCCTGAATGATTTACGTAATGCAGGCATTGTTCACTTTACCCGCCATTATTTTATCATCCGCGATCTGGACCGAATGAAGGCTCTGGCCGGATAGTATTTGTCTCGCAGGGCCTGGCCGTATGCACCGGCAGGGATTGCTCCACTATAAACCGTAGCTCAAGACCTCATGAACGTGTTCAACTTGTCAACTTTGTAGCAAATGTCCTCTGGAAATATCCGGCGAAGGATTAGATTTGTTAAGTGCCGATCATCCATCACCAAACCATCGAACCCCAGGGAAACTGGGCCATCTGGGAAATCAGAGAGGCTGAAAGCTGGTTTCGCGACCACCTTGAATTGTTTCCGGTTGAAGAATCGATGATCCGGGAAATGAATGATCAACGCCGGCTCGAATGGTTGGCCGCCCGCCTCTTGCTTCACGAAGTGCTTGGCGAACAGGACCGGACGCCCTGTTTAAAGGATTCCTACGGCAAGCCTTACCTGCAGGACCGCCCGGTCTATTTGTCGATGAGTCACTCTCACGATCTGGCATCGGTCATCCTGGCTCCTGTTCCTGTTGGAATTGATATCCAGTACCGGGTTGCCAAATTGCAGCGTATTGCATCCAAATTCGTCACGGAAAAGGAAATTGACGTTTACCCGGGCAAACCGGATCTGGATTTCCTCCATGTACTCTGGAGTGCTAAAGAATGCATTTACAAAGCCTACGGCAAGCGCGGACTGGACTTTCGCGAACATCTCCATATCTATCTGGATGAAAAGGTGCAGGAAGTGGGTACCTGTGAAGCATTCCTGGTCAAAGAGGATCTGGAAGCCCGCTTTGCGGTCCGGTATGAATGGTTTGAACCAGGCTTTGTATTGGTTTATGCCATGCAGGTCTAGGTGACAGGCAAAGGAACTGATACCCCAATTTTACATTCAACCATCAACTTTCCCGGAGGTGTAGTCCTCCATGGGGGGACAGGAACACACCAGATTGCGGTCACCGTATCCGTTATTAACCCGTGCCACGCTTGGCCAAAATTTAAAATGGCTGCGCAGATAAGACACCGGATAGGCAGCTTGTTCCCGGGTGTAGGCATGTGTCCAGTCGTTGGCGGTGATTTCCTCCAGGGTGTGCGGAGCATGATGAAGAACATTATCCTCCGGATCGGCTTTGCCGCTGGCGATATCGTCAATTTCCTGCTTGATAGCGAGCATGGCTTCGCAAAAGCGATCCAGTTCATCTTTATCTTCACTTTCCGTCGGCTCGATCATCAAGGTTCCCGCAACGGGGAAGGAAAGGGTCGGGGCATGAAAACTGTAATCCATGAGCCGCTTGGCAATATCTTCGGCGGAAATGTTCAAGGCTTTAAATGGCCGGGCATCGATGATGAGTTCATGGGCGGCACGTCCTTTTTCACCGGTGTAAACGACTTCAAAGGCGCCTTCCAGCCTGGATTTGATGTAATTAGCATTAAGGATGGCATATTCACTGGCCGCTTTCAAACCCCGAAATCCCATCATCCGGATGTAGCCATACGAAATGATCAAGATCGAAGCACTTCCCCAGGGCGCAGATGAAACACTGGGTATGGCCTTGTCGCCACCTACTTGCTGGAACGGGTGCCCCGGCAGATAAGGTTTCAGTTTGTCGTTTACACAAATGGGTCCCATGCCGGGACCTCCTCCGCCGTGTGGGATGGCAAACGTCTTGTGCAGGTTCAAATGGCAAACATCCGCGCCGATACGAGCAGGGTTGGTCAGGCCGACCTGGGCATTCATGTTGGCTCCATCCATATAGACCAGGCCGCCATGTTCATGGATCAGTTGACAGATCTTGCGAATGTCTTTCTCAAATACGCCATGTGTGGATGGATAGGTAACCATCAATGCACTTAAGTGATTCGCGTGCGCCTCACATTTGACCCGAAGATCATCCAGATCAATATTCCCCTGGGCGTCACAGGCTACAACCACGACTTCCATTCCGGCCATGACAGCGCTAGCCGGGTTGGTGCCATGTGCAGATTCGGGGATCAGGGCAATGTTGCGGTGTTGGTCACCGCGGTCGTGATGATAGGCCCGGATGACCAGCAATCCGGTGTACTCGCCCGAGGCGCCTGAATTGGGCTGGAGTGAACATCCTGTAAAACCGGTTATCTCACACAGGTAAGCTTCCAATTCATTGAAGAGTTGACGGTAGCCCTCCAGCTGATCCGCGGGAGCCAGCGGGTGTACTTCCGCAAAAGCCGGCCAGCTGACCGGAAATAACTCGGTGGCGGCATTCAGTTTCATGGTACATGATCCGAGCGGGATCATACTATGGACCAGAGAAAGATCTTTATTTTCCAGGCGTTTAATGTACCGCATGAGCTGGCTTTCCGATCGGTATTTATGGAAAACCGGATGCGTCATGAAGGTACTGCTGCGCCGGTGAGCGTGCAGGTTATCCGGTGTCTGTGCCAGGTCCTGCATCCCTTGTCCCGTGAAAACGGTTGTCAACCGGGCTACATCCTCTTCCGAGCAGGTTTCGTCAAGCGCCAGGGTGACGGTGTGCTCGGTATAGAAGAAATTGTAGCCATGTTGGAGTGCCCGGTTCCTGATCGTGGCCAATTGGGCTGCGCCGGCTTTCACGGTTAATGTGTCGAAGCAGGTCTTATTCACCACTTCCAGACCGGCAGCATGCAATTGACCGGCCAGGGACCAGGTCAACCGGTGGATGGTGGTTGCAATTTGGTGCAGTCCCTCCGGTCCATGGTATACCCCATACATGCCGGCCATAATGGCGAGCAAGGCCTGGGCGGTACAAATGTTTGATGTGGCCTTTTCCCGCTTGATGTGTTGTTCGCGCGTTTGCAGGGCCATCCGTAAAGCTGTTTTACCTTTGTCGTCGATCGATACCCCAATGATGCGTCCGGGAATTTGCCGTTTGAATTCTTCTTTCGTAGCGAAAAAAGCCGCATGCGGTCCGCCGGCGCCCATCGGAACTCCAAATCGTTGGGTATTTCCGACCACTGCATCGGCACCCCACTCACCGGGAGGAGTCAACACCGCCAGCGCCAAAAGGTCGGCGGCTACAATCACATAAATGTCTTTTTCATGGGCAGCCTGGACCAAATCACGGAAATCATGCAGATGTCCCTGGCTTCCCGGATATTGGAGCAGGATCGCAAACGTCTGATCATCGAGCGTAGCCTGGTCCCAGGGTCCTTGTTTGATTGTGATCCCTTGCGGAATAGCCCGGCCCCGAACCACTTCGGTGGTGGTGGCAAATACATCTTCAGCAACATAAAGATGATCGGCGGTATCTCCCTTGGCGCGCTTGTTTTTATGGGCATGGAACATGAGCATGGCTTCGGCTGCTGCCGTCCCCTCGTCCAGTAGTGATGCATTGGCCAATGGCAAGGCGGTGAGGTCGGCAATCATGGTCTGGAAGTTCAGCAACGCTTCCAGCCTGCCCTGCGAGATCTCCGCCTGGTAGGGGGTGTATTGTGTATACCAGCCCGGATTTTGAAAGACGTTGCGCAGGATAGGGGCAGGGGTGACCGTACCGTAAAAGCCCTGCCCAATTAAAGATTTGTGGTTGCTGTTGCGGGCAGCGATTGCTTCCAGATGACTGAGGTAGTTGAATTCGGAGAGTGCTGCCGGCAAATCCAAGGGCTTGTCCAGCCGGATATCACGGGGAATGGTTTCATCCATAAGCTGATCCAGCGAAGTAACGCCGATGGTCTGTAACATAGTGGTCAGATCGGTATCGTTGATGCCGATGTGACGATTGCGGAAAGGCACTTGCATCATAAGGTTGTAAGGCTATAATTCAATCCAAAAATGATTGTAAAATTAACCGAATTGGTCAGATTAAACCGGTCACATGCTAAAAATGTTCATTGGTGGAGGTTATGATCTGCATCAGGCG
>JAGQXC010000177.1 GCA_020436785.1 Saprospiraceae bacterium
ACGGATTTGTCATTTAAACAGTGAAGGATTTGATCAGATCCGGCAGTGGATGGACTATTTTGAAAGGTACTGGCATGCGCAATTCATACAGCTGGACGAATACCTTAAACAAAATCCGGAATCCGCCGATTAAGTCTATCATTTCTCAAGGGAAGACCCACCTCTAAATCACCCTCCAAGGAGGGGACTCCAATCCAAATGGCATATCCATACGACACTCCCATTCAACATTCAACATTCAACCTTCAACATTCAACCTTCAACATTCAACCTTCCTCAAGTTTTCCCTTTCCGCACCTTCACCACCAGCGGGGTCATCCCGTATTCCGTCAGCATGGTATTGATCTTGTTGACCTTATCAACGATCAGCTGATCGAGATCATCCAGCTCGTGCTGCAATTCCTGGGACACTTCCGTATAAAATTCTTTGGCCTGATCGGTCGGCGGGAAATCGCCTAACTGGCCCTCGGCCAAAAGAAATGCCAGCCGGTTGTTGATGCGGATCCCGTTGTTGATGGCATCCTGAACGCTGTGATTCTTGGTCTGATGGATGTTGTTTTCAATGACGGTCATCTGGGCATCCAGATCCTTGATTTCATCCAAAGCCGGCTTTAGATCGGTAATGTCTTTGATCTTATCCTGATAATAAAGCAGATCCTTACGCAATGCCCGGATATCCAGGACGGCCTGATTAGCTTCACTGACCCGGTCACGTACGGTGATCAGATGGTTAAACTGGGCCTGATAATCTGCCGGAGTATTGGGCAATCTCGGATCCTTGATGATTTCGAATTCCTGTTCCGTCACCTCGCCATTGGCCGTCAAACGGGCCCGGTACTTGCCCGGAGGCGCTTTGGGACCGCGATTGGGTGAAGAATACAGAACCATCCCGGGAAATTCGGTAAAGCCCGGATAGCGCATGTCCCACACAAAGCGGTTTCCACCTGAGGTGGCGGTCAATTTCTGGCGCCGGTCTTTCGTTGCCGTGGAGTACGTTTGAATGACATCACCATCGGCTTCCAGAATCTCCAGCTTCACCGGGTGGTCGTTATCCACTATTTTAGAGAAATATTGTAACAGGACACCATCGGGGTGATTTTCTCCTTCCACGCGAGGATCACGCCGGCCGTAATCCTGAGCCATCCGGTAGGAAGGGATGTTTTTGAACAGGTAGCTCGGTTTGGCGGCAATGGCTTCGGAAATCTCCTGAACCGGTGTCAGGTCGTCGATCATCCAGAAGCTGCGGCCGTGGGTTGCGGCAATCAGGGCGTTGTCACGAATGCAAAGATCCCGGATGGATACAATGGGCAGATTCATCTGGAAAGGTTGCCAGTGTGCCCCATCGTCCCAGGAGATGTACATGCCCCATTCGGTACCGGCATAAAGCAATCCCGGCCGTACCTGGTCGGCACGGATCGCCCGGGCATAATAGGTATCAGGGATCCCGGCAGTGATGACTTTCCAGGTTTTACCATAGTCCGTCGTCTTGTACAGGTAAGGGGTATAATCGCCAAACTTATACGAAGTCGCAGCTACGTAAGCTCCTCCCGGCTGAAACGGGTTAACATCGATGCAGTTCATCATGTTCCATTTCGGCGACATGGGCGGGGTCACTTCCGTCCAGTTCTTTCCTCCGTCACGGGTGATGTGCAACCGGCCGTCATCGGTCCCGGCCCAGATGACGCCTTCTTCCTGGGGTGATTCGGTAACGGCGAAAATATTGGCGTAAAACTCAACGCCGGTGTTGTCCTGGGTAATCGGTCCTCCCGAAGAATGGATGGTTTCCGGATCGTTGCGGCTAAGGTCCGGACTAATCACCTCCCACGACTGACCTTCGTTGTAGGTTACGTGGAGGTGATTGGAAGCCGCATACAATTTGTGCGGATCGTGAGGACTGAAAAAGATCGGATAATTCCAATTGAAGCGATACTTCATGATTTCTGCTCCCGAGCCGGCTGGGTTGTCCGGCCAGACATTCACCGAGCGCTCCTGTCCGGTACTGTGGTCGATGCGCGTCATGTATCCTTTGTAGGTACCGGCATAAATCGTATCGGGATGCAGGGGGTCCGGCGCCAGGTGGGCACTTTCACCGCCGGCGCTGGGCTCCCAGTCGCGTTCTGTGATCGCCGATCCGGAAGTCCGGTGGAGAATACGCACCGTAGAATTATCCTGCTGAGCGCCCAGAATGCGGTAAGGAAAATGATTGTCGGTGGTGACCCGGTAAAATTGCGCCGTGGGTTGGTTGTGGTAGGTCGACCAGTTGGCCCCGCCATCCTTGGAAATTTGTACCCCACCGTCATCTGCGATCGCCAGGCTTTGCGGATTATCCGGATCGATCCACAGGTCGTGATGGTCCCCATGCGGCGTACCGATGCGGCTGAAGTTGGATCCCCCATCTTTCGAACGCCAGAATGAAACATTCAGCACATAGACCATTTCCTCGTTTTTGCTGTCGGCATAAATGTGGCTGTAATACCAGGCGCGTTGCCGCAACTCGGTGTCACTGCTGGTCTGTCGCCAGGTCGCCCCGGCATCGTCCGAACGATATACCCCGCCATCTTCGGCTTCGATGCAGGCCCAAAGCCGGTCGGAATTAGCGGGTGAAACAGCGATGCAGATGATGCCTAGCACCCCTTTGGGCAGTCCGGGATGGTCGGTCAGCTTTTCCCAGGTGTCTCCACTGTCCAGGCTTTTCCATAGATGGCTGCCGGGTCCTCCGCTATCCAGACGGTAACCATTCCGCTTCACTTCCCAGGTCGAAGCATAGATGATGCGTGGGTTGTTGGGGTCCAGGATCAGATCCACGGCCCCGGCTTTATCGCTTTCAAACAGGATGCGTTCCCAATGTTCACCGCCGTCGCGCGAGCGGTAGACACCCCGCACGTCATTGGGTTTCCAAAGATTCCCCATGGCGGCCACATAGACGATGTCCGGGTTGATGGGATGTACGCGGATCCGGCCGATGTGTTCCGAACCTTCCAATCCAATAAACTTCCAGTGACGCCCGGCATCCGTGCTCCGCCACAAACCGTGTCCCGACGATACGTTTCCCCGGATGGTCTGCTCCCCTTCTCCCACATAGATGACATTGGGATCGCTGGGTGCGACCGCCACGGCACCGATCGAACCCCCAAAGTATCCGTCCGATACACATTCCCAGGTCGTCCCGGCATCCTGGGTACGCCAAACGCCTCCACCGGCGGTACCCATGTAAAAGAGGTTGGGATGCCCCGGCACTCCGGTGACGGTTCCGGCCCGTCCGCCCCGGTAAGGTCCGACCAATCGCCATTCCATTCCATTGTAAAGTGATGGTTCATACATCGGATCCGCAGTGGATGG
>JAGQXC010000178.1 GCA_020436785.1 Saprospiraceae bacterium
ATAAGATGGTTACCATGATTACGCCGGATAAACTGCAGAATGGTCTCACCTTCCTCAATGGCATAAGGACGTCCGTCTATGTATGCCGCAGCGCCATTGATTTGAGTGGGTGTAGCGACTGGTTTTGTTTCAGTTTGGAGCAACATTGGTTTCTTCCATTGAATGAGTAAAATAAGGATTCAATTCCCCGGGAAAATATTGCAATGCGTTACGAACAGGTAGTGGAATACCCCCTCCGTGGGCACACAACGATCCGGTTTCCAGCGTAAATAAAAGGTCGTCAAGCAGTTGGCGGTCGATCGCTTCCCCCTGGTCAGCCGCCCTTGTAAAAAGCTCTTCCGCTCTTTTGGTGCCCAGGCGGCAGGGAAAACATTTCCCGCAACTCTCATGGGCTGCAAAACGGAACAGATCGGCGAGGTACCGGATCAGGGGCATGGATTCGGGAATCCCTAACACCGAGGCATGACCCAATAAAAAGCCGGCCTGAGCAAATGATTCAAAATCAACCGTCAGCCTGGTAACCTGATTTAACGGTACCAATCCACCCAACGGACCTCCGATATGCAATGCCTTAACCGGAACCCGGAATCCCCCCGCACGATCAATGACGGATTGTAAGGGGGTGCCCATCTCCACCTCATAAAGACCCGGCTGCGAGAAATGGCCATCCAGGCTCATGAGTTTTGTTCCCGGAGAGGCCTTGGTGCCTGATGCGGCATACGAATGCCCTCCATCCATGATTGCCGTAGGTAAAGAGGCCAGAGTTTCAACATTATTAACAACCGTTGGCAGACCAAAAAGCCCGTATTGAGCCGGATACGGAGGTCGAACCCTGACCTCCGGGCGTTGGCCCTCAATGGAATTGATCAGTGCTGTCTCTTCACCACAGATATAGGCCCCACGTGCCTGCACTAATTTAAAGTCAAATGCAAAGGACGACCCCAACAGGGACGAACCGGTAATCCCGGCTTCTTTAAATGAAGTGATGGCTTGCTCTACGGCAACGATGGATTCGGGATATTCAGCCCGAATGTATAAGACTCCGGTTTGGGCTCCGGCCGCATATCCGGCGATCAGCATTCCTAAAAGCAAGCGGTTCGTTTGGGCTTCCAGCAGGTATCGATCCGAGTAGGCGCCGGGATCCCCTTCATCGGCATTACAAATCACGAATTTGGTTGCAGCCTGGGCCTGCTGACAAAACTTGAGTTTTTGACCGACCGGAAATCCCGCTCCCCCTCTGCCCCGCAATCCGGATTGAAGAATGGCTGCCAATACTTCGGTAACTTCCATTTGCAGTAACCTTACCAGCTTTGCCTTGCATTCTCCAACCGTAAAATCCGGAGTCGTTAGTATCGCCTGCCCGATGGAGGTTACCTGATACTGGTCTTTCAGCACGGTGCCCTGAGCAATAATCTCCGACAGGTGACGGATGGCCTGGCCGGAATAATTGTGGTTATTAAAATGAAATGCAGCATTCTCATGACAGCGTCCCAAACAACACATTTCTCCGATAGCATGCTCAGGGAAATGGCGGAGCAAAGATTCCCGCACACCTTTCTGGGTGCCGGCATTGAGGCAAGCCGAGCCATTGCAGATATAGATTTGTTTACCCTGATTCTCTGGTTTGAGGTAGTCATAAAAAGTAGCTGCTCCGTAGGTGTTTGCAGTACCGATCAGAAAGGACTTTGCCAACTCCTCGAGGGATTTGGTATCGGGAGTACCGGTCTTCCCGGCTGCCTGTCCAAGTTGTTCAAAGAGACTGTTGTCCAGTCCTTTTCTTCCGGAAAGTGCGGTGATATTTTTTGACATAATCTTTTAGCTCTTAAACGCTTGCTAACAACTATGAAGATAGTCATTTTATCGCAAGCAATCCAGTCCCACGCACCAGGTGAACCTTACCATTCCATACCGCGAATTCATTGACCAGGGATTGAAAATGATCGTTTTCTTCCACCTGCTAAGGGTAATTGTCCTACCTTTGCAGGTGAGACTCAAATGGGGTGCCGTAAATAATCCGGCTGAGATCAAACCCAATGAACCTGCCCAGGTAATGCTGGGAAGGGAAAAGCCAGGAGCTGCCCCAGCTTACTGGATTGGTTGGCTCAAAAATGAAATTGATTCGTGAAATTCCATGTTATTGCAGCTTGGCTTACTTTGTTTACATCGGTATGTCAAGCCCAAAAGATCAAAGGGCACATTTATGATGTGACCGGAAATCCTATCCCGCAAGTCCTTATTGAGAACATCACCTCCGACCGGCAAACGGTATCCGGTAAGTTGGGTGAATTTGAATTGGAGGTTCCTTCCTTTCCGGCGCAAATCCGCTTTCAACACCTCAGCTATGAGGATGAATTGATCACGCTGGACAGCCCCCCGGAAACTTCGTGGATCATTCATCTCTCACCGGCTTCCTACCAGCTTGATCCGGTAGAAATCATCCATCACTGGGCGTCAAGGACGACACCCATGACGTTTGTGAATTACCAGGCCAAGGAATTGGAACCCTTCAATACCGGACAGGACTTGCCTTACGCGTTGAGATACTCGCCATCCCTGTGGGTGAATTCGGACGCGGGTAATGGCATCGGTTACACCAGCCTCCGCATACGGGGTTCCGACCTGTCGCGAATCAACGTAACCATCAATGGCGTTCCGTTGAATGATGCCGAATCCCAATATGTGTTCTGGGTTGATTTGCCTGACTTTATGTCGAGTACCCAACAATTGCAGATTCAGCGAGGGGTAGGTACATCCACCAATGGGGCCGGAGCATTTGGTGCCAGTATCAATCTGAACACTCAAACCGTCTCGTCCGAGCCCTATGCTCAGGTCACCGGAACGGTTGGCTCTTTTGGAACCCGGCGTGCTTCTGTTGAGCTGGGTACTGGCCTCCTGAAAAATAAGATTCAGGTGGATGGCCGAATATCCACCATTCATTCGGATGGTTACATCGACCGTGCCCGTGCGGACTTGCAATCCTATTACCTGAGCGGTACGTACGTTGGAAAGTATACATCCTTCCGTTTATTGGGTTTTTCCGGCAAGGAAAATACCTATCAGGCCTGGAATGGTGTACCAGCAACTTATATCGATGATCCGGAACTGCGCCGATACAACTCTTCCGGCACCGAGAGGCCGGGCAGCCCGCATCCCAATGAAGTGGATGACTATCGTCAGAGCCATTACCAAGCCATCTGGAATCAAAAGCTATCGTCCTTCTCCGATTTGAACATTACGCTGCATTATACACGTGGCCTGGGTTATTTCGAACAATACAAAGGCAACCAGAATCTTGACGATTACGGGATCACGGATCCGAACGGCCAAATCAAAACCACCAATCTTATCCGCCGCCGGTGGCTTGACAATCGATTTTTCGGAATGGTTGCTTCCTGGACCATGCGCAAAAAGGCTTACGACTGGACCATCGGGGTTGCAGGCAACCATTATGCCGGCCAACACTTTGGTGAAGTCACCTGGGCCGGATTCATGGGAACAGAAGAACAGGGATTAAGATATTATGACAACGATGCCTCCAAAAGCGATGTCAGCGCTTACTCAAAATGGGATGTAGCATTCTCCAAAGATTGGCACAGTTATCTGGATTTGCAGGTTCGAAAGATCAATTACAATTTCCTCGG
>JAGQXC010000179.1 GCA_020436785.1 Saprospiraceae bacterium
TGCGAGGCTCCGGCTACTAATCAATTTTTGCGCCCAGCGTATCGTGGTGGTAGTTAATCAGGCTGCGCAGGTAGGGTCCGATGGCAGCAGCGGATTCAAAGCCTGCCTGTCTGGCCGCCGTTTCTTTATCAGCCGTACTCATCTGAGTTTCTGCGTAATGCTTGAAATCCCGGTAACCGCCCAGGGTAAAGATGTCCCAAACAAATCCATTTTCCTTGGTGAAGATCATATTATAGATGCCGCCGCGGGCCTGGGAGTAGGCATTTTCCATTTCCCGCTCACGGTAGAGCTCCTCGTGCTTTCCGGGAAGGGCCACGAACATCTCCGCATGGAAATACGTATTGTTTTGCCACGTCTGCCGGAACAGGTCCAGGTTGGGTCCCCGGACAAACCCCTCTTCCTGTAACGCCACATAATTGTAATAATCCGAACCGTAGGGATGTTCCAGTATTTGTGCCGCCTGACTGGTAAAGTAATCCGAATAATTCCCGATCGGAGCAAGGATCATCAGGTCCCAGCGATCACCCTGCTGATGGCGGAACATGTATGCCGGCTCTTCCCCACTCTGCCGGACCTTGTCCAGATCCGTTTTCAGATGGTCGATCAATGCCATCAATTGCCCCGGAGCAGCCTGCACCGTCGTACATTTATAGAGGTAACTGTCCTGTGCCGGCAAATCCATTGCCACTGCAAAAAACAACAATAAAATCCCTACCCCTGATTTCATCTTCGTTGAATTTAATAGTCCCTAAAATATGTTTATCGCAATTGCTTTTTATAGTCCCCTACCAACTGCTTGACCAGCTGTTTGACCTGGGTTGAAAATTCTTTATTGAGGATCCAATTGTAGTATTGCTGATCCTCGTACAAGGTTTGTGCAACCGGCTGGCCCTGGTATTTACCAAAATTGAAGACCACCACGCCATGGTGGTCCAGCTTAAGCTTTTGGGTGGGATCGATCATCCGGGCGTCATTGGTGAAGTCGTGTAAAGATTGCACATCAGGGACAATGGGCTTTTCGACGCGGTCTCCCTCTTCGGTGATCAGGTCTTCTCCTTCATATCGAACAATCTGTCCCTGCAGCACATCGATGGTTGCCCGCACATCCGCCATGGCATCGTGGGCATCCTCCAGTTCCTGTTCACAATAAAATCGGTAGGCCGCTTTGAGCGTCCGGGGCTCCATTCGGTAAAAGATACGCTGCACATCCACGATCCGCCGTTTGTCAATAGGGAAATCATAACCGGCACGGGCAAATTCCTCCATCAACATGGGAATGTCCATACGCATCAGACCAAAACCACCCAGATCCGCATCGCCAATGAATTCATGCAGGGTCTTGGCCACCTGTTGGAAGGTTGGCTTATTTGCCAGATCCTTTGGCATGATGCCGTGGACGGCCATGGCTTCTTCCGAGATGGGTACTCCGGGATTGATCATTAACATCAACTCTTCCGGCTCGTCCTGACCGGGCAGGTATTTGATCAGTGCGATCTGAATGATTCGATCACGCAGGACATGCAAACCGGTTGATTCGATATCAAAAAACACCAGAGGTCGCTGGAGGGGCATTTTCATTGGATCATGGCTTTAAATGGTTCGGTGTGGAATAGTTGCATCATTCCATTTTCGTCGCTAAAGATAAGACTTACCGGCCAGTCCGGGTGCTGTTCCAGGATCTGCAAGGCTTTTTCCCGGCCCATCGACATGAACGCCGTCGCCCAGGCATCCGCATGCATGCAATCATCCATGACCACTGTGGCGCTTAAGAGGTCACTGGGGAAATTCATCCCGGTGAGCGGGTTGGTGGTGTGGACGATGCGTTGGCCGTCCAGTTCATAAAAGTTCCGGTAATTCCCTGAGGTGGCCACCGACCGGTCCTGCAATACAAACTGAACCACGGTTTCCTCCAGTCCTGCTTTATCGTCCGGCACGTTAATCCCGAGGACCCAGGGAGCATGGCCTGCTTTGGTCCCAGAAGCTCTTGCTTCACCACCGATATCGACCAGATGATTGGGGTATCCGGATTTATTCAGGAAATCATGGACCACATCAACCCCATAGCCTTTGGCCAGGGCGTTGAAATCCAGTTCCAGGCCAGGCGGCTTATTCAAATACGTTTTACCGTTACGTTCCACGCGAAGAACACGGTCGATCCCTTTCAATTTTAAGAGCCGGTGGATCACCGCCGTGTCCACTTCGGATGGATGCTTACGACCACCTCCAAATCCCCAATAACGGATAATGGGCATGGCACTGGGATCAAAGTAACCACCGGATGCCGCCGTCACTTGGGTCGCTGCCTCCAGATTGACCAGAAAATGCCGGTAAGCCGGGAGGTCAATGGAATCTGCCGGCAGTAAGAATAAGGAATCCGCGCGGTTGAAACGACTGATGATGGATTCGTCCATATACGTCGACATGGAATAATTCACGTCGTAAAGGACGGAATCAAATCCCCGGATCAACACCGAGTCAGGTGTTGGACCAAACAAGGTGATTTGGTAATAGGTCCCCATCGTGGACCCTTGCAAGCGGGTCAGCACGTCGGGTATGGTTTGGCGACAAGCTGTTGCGGCAAACATCAACAACCATAGGAATGTACGCATAGATTTATCGATTGGTTGACCGCCAATAATCCAGGGAATACCGGCCCGGCCCGGCAAAAAACAAAGCCAGAAAACCAAACAGGTACAAGAGGGCTTTTTCCATCTGGCCAAAGCCATCCCCCCAATGTCTGGTGCAAGCTACGGTCATGGTGATGATCAAAGGGATGAGCGCCCAGCGGGTCCACCACCCAAGCACTACCAGAAGGGAGCATAAAGCTTCCGCAAAGGCAGCCAGAGCGAGAGATGCAGTTGGTCCCAGCCCGAAGGGATCGGCAAATGAAATGGGGTCGTCGCCGAACAGGCGCCCTACTTTACCCATGCCGTGGCCGTAAAACATAAACAAACCCAAAGCCACCCGCAGGATCAGCAATCCTACATCCCGTTTGCCTTCGGTAAATAATGGATCAGAACGCATATCTATGATTTTGGTTGATCAAACAGGCCTTCTTTCTCTGCTTCTTCACTGACTCCGTGCAGCTGAACCGGTTTCTGGCGTTTTCGCAATTGTATGTTGAGAAATTCGACAAAAAGCGAGAAGGCAATGGCAAAATACAGATATCCTTTGGGAACGGTGCCGATCTCGGTCTCCCAAAAGGTGATCTCTGCCAGATGGGCCGACTCGGCAATCAGCATAAATCCTATCAGGATCAGGAAAGCCAGTCCAAGCATCTGGATGGAAGGATGCTGATTGACAAACCGCCCCACCGGTCCCGCAAATGCCATCATAATGAGAATCGATGCAATCACCGCCACGATCATGATCAGGACGTAAGGGGTCAGACCGATGGCCGTCAGGATGGAATCGAACGAAAAGACAATATTGATCACCGCAATTTGCAGAACCGCTGCCATCAGCGAGGTACTCCCCTTTTGCACCGATTTTTCGGGTCCCATATTGTCCCCCTCCAGCTTATGATAAATCTCGTTCGTTGCCTTGTACAGCAGGAAAAGTCCTCCGGCAAACAAGATGACCGACTGACCGGTCAGGGCGCCGGTAAACCAACCCCAATCAATGTGCAGGAAAGGCGCTTGCATCGCCATGAAAACGGAAATTCCCAGTAACAACAGGACACGAAATATCATCGCCAGAATCAGCCCGATGTTGCGCGCCCGGGGCTGTTCCTCGTCCGGCAAACGGTTGGCAGCGATGGTAATAAAAATGATGTTGTCGATGCCTAATACGATCTCCAGGAAGGTCAGCGTCAGTAGAGAAACCCACACATCCGGCTTGGCGAAATCAGGCATTGCCATCAAAAATGTCGTCGTCATGGCTATTTGGCTACTTTGTTATTTGGTCCTTAAGCTTAACCACAAGGTACGATCGCAACACCGAAGACACCTAATAAATAGTTGATATTCAGATCATTAATCTCCATTCTTACGTCGATGATCTGACCTTGGCGCCATTCTTCTCCTGCATTGCGGGTGAACTTGTTGCCGATATAGCGTTTATAACCTTGAAGGACAGTTTGCAATTTTACAAAAAAAGGTCAAACTTTGATGCGAGGTGTATTTTCCTTAATCAATTTGAATACATTATGAAACGTACCATTTTTACCACCTTAATAGTGTTATTTAGTGCCTTAAGTTTACTGGAAGCCCAACGCCTGGTGCTGGTAGAACATTTTACCAATACCTGGTGTCCCATATGCTCCAGTAAGAATCCACAGTTGTATAACACGATTGAAAGCTATTCCAACGATGTGGTGCACATCGCCTACCACATTCCGGTACCCTACAGTCAATGCATTCTTTATCAGGCCAATAAACCGGACCAGGAAGCCCGGATGAATTATTACAACATTTATGGATCACCGGCTGCCTACATCAATGGCACTAACGGAAGCAGTGGTAACAATCTGCTGGATCCGTCCAAATTGAGCTCGGCCATCGCCTCTGCCGCTCCGCTCACGGTCAATGTGAGTAAGGCTCCAGCCAGTTCTCCCGATGGCATCGGCTACCGGGTCGATATCAATATCAAGGCAAACAGTACCGTCGATGCCGGCAATAATACACGCCTGTTTGTGCTGGTTGCTGAAAAAAGCCTCGATTATTCAGCGCCCAATGGCGAAACCAAACATCCGGACGTCTTTCGTAAATTCCTTACCTCAGCCGAGGGCGATCAAATATCCTTACCACAAGCCGGAAACAATGCCAGCATGAGCTACAGCTATACGATCGAATCGGGATGGGTGGAAAACAATATTTATCCCATTGCTTTCATCCAGAATAAAGAGACCAAAACCGTTTATGCGGCAGGATCCAGTTTGCTGAGTTCCACCTCCGGCATCAATGAATTCGCACCGGCGGATGTGCTGAATGTCTATCCCAATCCGGCCTTTAACGAATTAAATCTTTCCGCACCGTTAGATCACCCGGGAGCAACGGCCCGAATTTTCAGCATCAGCGGAAAATTAATCCAAAGCAGTGGCGTTCACCATCAACAGATCGACATTTCAGGTCTGGTTCCGGGCATGTACCTGCTGCGGATTGAGGACAAAGTTGGCCGGTTTGTGAAAAACTGATTCACGCTCCAGCTTTACTATTTTTATTACCCCGGATAACTGATGGCGCTTTCGGTATCAGGATTCGTACCTGTTGTAACAAATTGCAACGTGCGGACCGGGCATTATTTATCTGGTTAAAGGCTGCCTGATCATACGGAGGCATACCGGAAATTTTGGAATCAGCTGAAATCCTTCCCTTAAAGCCTGCTGCTTTTACCTGTCGATATTTATCATTTCCCCGTTCCGTGTCATTAAACCCACAAATTTTATTGTGATATGCGTCAGGTATTCATTTGATGGGCGTCATCGCATTTTTGAAGATGATGACTTTAATTTTGGAATTGGCAAAAACAGATTTGTTAACCAAAATATTGAAGCTATGTCAGTCACATTATGGAAGCCTCGTCGTTCGATGGTCTCCCTGATGGATGACTTCTTCAGAGATGACTTCTGGCCGGTCGTACCGGAACGATTTGAAGTCCCTGCCGTCAACATAGCTGAAACAGAAAAAGCATTCAATATCGAAGTAGCTGCACCTGGAATGAAAAAAGCAGACTTCCATATTGAGGTTGAGGCAGGTAATCTTGTGGTATCGGCAGAAGTGAAACACGAAGAAGTAAAGAAGGAAGATCACTACACGAGAAAAGAATTCAACTACACCTCCTTCAAACGCTCTTTCTGGCTACCGGAAAATGTATTAGAGGAAGCCATTAAGGCAAATTACAAAGACGGTGTATTGTACGTAACCTTACCGAAAACCCATAAAACGCCGGCCAAGGTTACCAAAACGATTGCAGTTGATTAGTTTGAGGAACGCCACTGCATTAAATCTTAATGCGGTGGCTTCTTGTTTTTGGGCTTATGGTAACAGGAAAAACAGGTACGGCAGGCCAGCATTTTTACCTTGATGGTCCCAAGCCAAGACATCGCGAACTCGGATTCGCGATTCGTGTTTTTAGCCAATTCATCAAAGGTTTCCGGGCGCTTCACTTCGTCGGTCCTTGCATAACGGTCTTTGGTTCGGCACGCTTTCAACCGGAACACAACTACTACCAATTGGCCCGTGCCTATGGGGCGGCCATCGCCCGGGCGGGATTTACCACCATTACCGGCGGCGGGCCCGGCATCATGGAAGCTGCCAACCGCGGCGCGTTTGAAAACGGAGGCCATTCGGTCGGATGCAACATTCAGCTTCCCCGGGAACAATTTCACAACCCGTATATGCAAAAATGGGTGACCATCCGCTATTTCTTCGTTCGTAAAGTATTGTTGCTCAAGTATTCCTATGCCTTCGTGGTATTTCCAGGAGGTTTTGGCACCATGGATGAATTGTTTGAAACATTGACCCTGGTGCAAACCGGCATCATCCAGCGTTTTCCGGTCGTAGTGCTGGACCGGAAGTTCTACCTGGCTTTGATGGAATTCCTTGAATCCATGGTTAACCAGGGCACCATTGGCCGGGAAGACCTCAAACTGGTCCTGCTCACCGACGACGTCCCATCCGGCATGGATCACATTATGAAATACATCGACCAGAATTATGTGGTCCGGCCTCGCCTACCCCGTTGGTGGCTTTTTGAACGCATTTGAACCTAATGGATTTCGTATTCACGGATGGATTTCCGACGCTGCAGGTACCCTCAAAACAAGGAATTAAGCTGTAGCAGCGCATCCCGCTTGTAATTTTCCGGTATCAGAATGGAAATATTGTGACGGCTTCCTCCGTAGGAAATCATCCGGATGGGCATTTTCTCAATGGCAGCAAACACCTTTTGAGCTATTCCACTACGTTTGATCAGGTTGTCGCCCACCACACAGAGGATGGTATGTTCACCCTCCCACTCCACTTCACCAAATTGTTTCAGTTCCCGGATGATCTCATGGAGGTGATCGGTAAAGTCGATGGTCAGCGAAACCGCGACTTCCGAGGTGGTGATCATATCGATGGGTGTCCGGTATTTCTCAAAGACCTCAAAAACCCGGCGAAGGAAACCATAGGCCATAAACATCCGGTGGGAGTAGATTTTGATAACGGTGATGCCGTCCTTGGCTGCCACCGCGGTAATCGACTGCGAAGACGAACGCAGGCTGATCAGCGTACCCGGGGCGTCAGGCTGCATGGTGTTTTTCAACCGGATGGGCACCAAAGCCAGTTCTGCCGGGATCACGCAGGAAGGATGCAATATTTTTGCACCAAAATAAGCCAGCTCCGCCGCCTCCCGGTAGGACATAAAGCGAATCGGATGCGTCCCTTCGACGACCCGTGGATCGTTGTTGTGGACGCCATCGATGTCGGTCCAGATCTGGATCTCGTCGGCTTTGACGGCAGCGCCGACCAGGGTGGCGGTGTAATCGCTCCCGCCGCGTTTGAGATTATCGATGCGCCCCTGGTGATTGCGGCAGATATACCCCTGGGTGATGAACAATTTAATTCCGGGGTACAAGGCCAGTATTTCCGACAACCTGGCAGCGGTATATTCCAGGTCCGGTTCGCCTTCGGCATTGGTACGCATAAAATCCAGGGCAGGTAAAAGGATGGCATCGATCCCGGTTTCCTGCAATTGAAGGTGGAACCAGCGGGTGGAGACCAACTCCCCTTGTGCCAGGATGATCTTGCGGAATTCGTCATCCCAATCCTGCTCCATGAACTGCCGGATGGTTCGGAATGACTCCTCCATGATCAGCCGGGCTTTCTGTTGACCGGAGGGAGATCCAAACAAATCACTCAGGAAGGGCTGATAACGTTCATCCAGTCCGGTTAATTCATGCATGGCCGTATCGGTTTCGTGGGCTTCGATGGCTTCGGCGATCCGGACCAGTGTATTGGTCACTCCGGAAACAGCCGATAAAACGACGATTTTCCTTTCACCGGAACGTGTGATAATGGATTGCACTTCCTGCATCCGCTCAGGGCTCCCCACCGAGGTGCCTCCAAATTTGTAGATGACCATGGCCTAATGCATTTTAAGCCGCCAAAGGTAAATGGTCAGGCAATATCCGGCGGCACTTTACCAGAAATGACACACATTAATAACATATTGTTATATTTATAACATAAATGGATGCTATGAAGCGTCTTGCTGATGTTCTGGAAGAAAAATTGCAGCAAATGCCTTTCGTCGAAGAAGCGATGGCGGAAGGGCTCATCAACCTGGCCGCATTGGCCAGGCGGCTGGAGCCGGGGGTGAGTACCACCTTGGGGAAACCCATCCGCCATGCCGCTATACTGATGGCTCTGCACCGGCGGACCGCTACGCCGTTGTTGCACATCAGCAAGTCGATCCAGGATGGTATCCGCAAGTTGGGAGACATCCTGGTACGTTCTGATCTCGAAGTCTGGTCTTTCACGCCTGCAGGCGGCCTGATGACCCGTATTCGTCAGGCTTTGGAGCGTGAAGCCCAGGTGCAGCCGGCTTTTTATGCATTTACTCAGGGTGTTTACGAGACATCCATGATCATCAGCCAGCACCTGGCCTTGCACCTCGAAGGATTGTTTCCTGCCGGGCAGATACGCAGCCGGCGTACTGGATTGGCCGCCGTGACCCTGTTACTGCCTCCGGGAAATACGGAGATGTATGGCCTTTATTATTTTCTCCTGCGCGCATTGGCCTGGCGCAGCATCAATGTGGTGGAGATGGTCTCCACTTCCAATGAGTTCACCGTGATCGTCACGGACGACCAGGTAGACCGGGTGGTAGGCATCCTGATGCAGGTTAAACGCGGAGAAGGGATATAATCACTTGCTTGAAGTTCGTTTTTTGTTATTTTTGCGCCACCTTAACCGGTATCGGGATGTAGCGCAGTCCGGTAGCGCACTACGTTCGGGACGTAGGGGTCGCTGGTTCGAATCCAGTCATCCCGACAAA
>JAGQXC010000180.1 GCA_020436785.1 Saprospiraceae bacterium
AATAAAACCGTCTTGATTGTCAGCGGTTTAGACAAATGTACTAAGATAGTCAATACCGGACGGATTCGACCATTCAGGGTACATTGCTTAATAATTACCCACATTACAAAAGACTTGCCGCCCCGGCGGCGGGTCACCTTATCCCAACCATCAAGGTTGCAGAACGATGCCCACATACCGGCTGTGACGGTCCAGTTCTTCAAAGTAAGGGGTCACTTCAATGCCCTCCAGGAAAATTTCATCAGTTGGGGACTGGATGTTCAAAAATTTCAGGTTGGTGTAGAGATCGGCATGGTCTGTTTCCAGGTCAAAATTAACCGCATTACCAACATATAGGGCTTGCTTGGGAGCCAGTGTTGCAACCACTGCCAGGTCAGCCGGAACATAATTAATTTGACCTGGCAACTCATCGGCAGCGCGCAGATCGTTGTATTTTCCAAAGACAAACAGCCGGGGAGCATCTGAAAAAGCGCCGTATCCTTGTTCCGATTTGATCACATAACTGATCCGGACTTCTTCAAACGTATCATTGTAGATGTAAAACTCCGTCAGGTACGAACAAGCAGACCATGACAAAAGGAGGATTCCAGGGATGATCAGACGCATACATTTTAACATTCAGCCTGACCTGAAGTTGGAAACTTTTATTGAAAATATCAAGTCTTTGGTTCCGTAATTACACCCCTTTGATGGTTCAATAGGACAGGGAAGGGGCATCCCGTTCATCCCAACTGGTTTTCCTTATCGTACGCAACAACACGGCAAAAGCGATGATCATCAACAGATCGGTCAATAGATAAAGGAAATCAATTTTGGGAATCCGCCCGGCCGGGAACGAGAAACCGGCGAGCGCCAGCAAGAGTGCCGGTAAGGTAGGAAGCAATTTCCGGAACAAACCAATCAGTCCGGTAACACCCAGACAGACCGGCCAGATTGGGCCCAATGTCCACAACATGGTTGACGTGTACTTCATTTCCAGGATCGTGTATCCATTTGGCTGAGTGGCATTAAGGACCGAATCGATGCCGAAAGTGAATCCCATCACACAGCCCAAGATCAGCAATATGCGCATGATGAGGGCGGTTAAAGGGATGGCATGGCCAATATACCGGGTGATTGACATCATGGGAAAGATGAAGAGGAACATGGCTGCACACTGCACGAATCCGCCCAAAACGCCATTGTTCATGCCATCGCCGGCGATAATATACAGGACGGAACTGCTCAATAAGGCTAATGGGGCAAGATAAAAAGTCAGGTTTTCCCAACGAATCATCAGGTTTTCATCCTTTGACATCGCTTCCATTTTTTAAGCGAAGCTAGCCCAGGGTGTTTAGGTATAATTGTAAAAAATCGACAACCTTGGAAGAAAGGAGACCGGTCCGGGCAAAATGACGGGGTGCCATTCCGGTGTACTGCTTAAAATTCCGGATGAAATGGGATTGGTCAAAAAAATCACCTTCATAAATAATCCGGGAGTATGGTATATCCAAAGCGACTTGTGCAACCGCCATTTTCATGCGTACCAGGGAAGAGAATTTCTTGACATTAAGTCCCACCACTTCATTGAAATGCCTTTCCAGGGTTCGCTGACTGACATGTACCTGACGGGCGATTTCCGGAGAAGGTAATAATCCTCCGGTACGGTCAATGAGTTGCAATGCTTCTTTGACCGTGGTTTCTGATCGGCGTGCAGCAGATAACTTTTGGTAAAGGAAGACTTCCACCAGATTGATCTTCATCCGTAGGTCAGTCACGCTAGCCAAGCGTCTTTCCAGGAGTTCCACCTGTTTCCGACCCAGGATGTTCGCCAGGTCAATGATCTCGTTGTTCAGCGGCTCCATGTTGATGCCGATCAGTGTGTAAAGGGCATAGGGCTTGAGGATGGCCATCAGCACCTCGAATTGAGCTTGGGGCTGGAAGTTGCGTTTTACTGAAAATGAACCGGATATCCGGGTTCCGGAAAGCGGTTTTTGATCTGGATGATTGGTTTCATTGACCTGTCCGGCCAACTGAAATATGATCACGTTGATGGTGTCGGGTAGAAATACCGGGTTGAAATGTTCGTCACCGCGTATCCATAAATAGTGGTTTACCAACTCGGATAAACGTGGATGAGGATGGTGGACAGCAAATTGAAAGGACGGTTTTCCGGAATTCACGAACGGAGATTTAATGACGGATCGAGGATCTGTCGGAGCCACTGTTCCGGATAAAGGTAGCGAACATGAGCTAACAAAAAAAAGGGAACCCGCGTGGCAGATTCCCTTTATCAATGGTTGAAATGTTCGATTACATCATACCACCACCCGGCATGTGCGGAGGAGCGGCGGCTTCTTTCGGTTCCGGTTTGTCGTTGACCACGCATTCAGTGGTCAGGATCATTCCGGCGATCGATGCAGCATTCTCCAGCGCGATTCGGGTTACCTTGGTCGGGTCAATGACACCGGCTTTCTTCAGGTCTTCGAATTCTCCGGTACGGGCATTGTAGCCTTTGGAACCTTTCGAGGCGCGTACCTCTTGCAAGATGACGGATCCTTCAACACCAGCGTTCTCGGCGATGATACGCAGCGGAGCTTCCAACGATTTGCGGACGATGTTGACACCGATGATCTCATCTTCATTGGCTCCCTTCACGGTATCCAATGCAGCGACAGCGCGCACCAGGGCCACGCCTCCACCGGGTACGATGCCTTCTTCGATGGCTGCACGGGTGGCATGCAGGGCATCATCAACGCGGTCTTTCTTCTCTTTCATTTCCACTTCAGTCGGTGCACCAACGTAAAGCACAGCTACCCCGCCGGACAATTTGGCCAGACGTTCCTGCAGTTTTTCACGGTCGTAGTCGGACGTAGTGGTTTCGATCTGTTGTTTGATCTGGTTAATACGTGCTTTGATCATGGTTTCATCGCCATGGCCGTTCACGATGGTGGTATTGTCTTTATCGACGGTGATCTTCTCACATCCACCGAGGTGTTCCAGTTCCGTATTTTCCAGTTTATAGCCTTTCTCTTCTGAAATTACCGTACCACCGGTCAGGATGGCAATGTCCTCCAGCATGGCTTTGCGGCGATCTCCAAATCCGGGGGCTTTCACGGCAACGATTTTCAAATTAGCGCGCAGGCGGTTGACTACCAGGACGCCCAGAGCCTGGGATTCAATGTCTTCGGCAATGATCAACAAGGGCCGTCCGGAAGAAATGGCTTTCTCCAGAATAGGCACAATGTCCTGCATGTTGGAAATCTTCTTGTCGTGGATGAGGATGAGCGGATTTTCGTATTCGGTCGTCATTTCCTCGGTATTTGTCACAAAGTAGGGTGACAAGTATCCGCGGTCAAACTGCATACCCAATACTTCTTCCACGTAGGTATCCGTACCTTTAGCCTCTTCAACCGTGATCACACCGTCCTTGGATACGCGTTTCATGGCATCGGCAATCAATGCACCGATCTCGTCGTCATTGTTGGCGGAAATCGCAGCCACTTGCTGGATTTTTTTGAAATCGTCTCCGATGGTTTCAGAACTGCTATGCAGGTTTTCAACCACGGCCCGTACGGCTTTATCAATACCACGTTTCAAATCCATAGGATTGGCACCGGCCGTTACGTTTTTCATACCGGCAGTAACCATGGCCTGAGCTAAAACGGTTGCCGTCGTGGTACCGTCACCAGCCTGGTCGGCGGTTTTTGAAGCAACTTCCTTAACCATTTGGGCGCCCATGTTTTCTACCGGATCTTCCAGTTCGATCTCTTTGGCAACGGTCACGCCGTCTTTGGTGATCGATGGAGCGCCGAAGCTTTTTTGCAATACCACATTGCGACCTTTGGGGCCAAGGGTTACTTTGACCGCATTGGCCAGGGCATCAATCCCGTTTTTCAGTTTTTCTCTTGCTTCTGAGTTAAAGCTTATCTGTTTTGACATATGTCGTTAAATTTTTGGATTGTTTTGAAATTAGTGTTTAGTGCTTGATGAACATTACAGAATGATCAGAATGTCATCCTCGCGCATGATGAGGTAATCAGTACCCTCATAATTCAATTCTTGACCGGCATATTTGCCATACAATACCACGTCACCTTTTTTTACGGTCATGGCATTACCATCTTTACCGGGTCCAACGGCGATGACTTCACCACGCTGTGGTTTCTCTTTCGCCGTGTCCGGAATGATGATACCACCTTTGGTCTTTTCTTCTGCCGGAGCTGGTTTAATTACAACTCGATCATTGATAGGCCTCATATCGTTTTTGTTTTTTTAAACATTTGAGAAATTCTTTCATACTCGTCCCTGGGGACATCTATCCTTTATCATTTCTTATGCCATTCGCTTTTTTCTGTCATTTTAGCACAATCTGTCAGGTTTGCCTCCAACTGGCCTGCCAGATGGCGTGACAGGATGACAGGTAATGGGGTATGAGGTCGTGGGGTGTGAGGTAATGGGGTGTGAGGTTTGGGGTAGCGGGGTGCGGGGTATGGGGTATGAGGTAATGGGGTAGCGGGGTGTGGGGTAACGAGGCACTCCGCCCGTTGCTAGTCATTATGTCATCCTGAACAGGTCCGCGTAGTGGACCGTAAGTGAAGGATCTCTACCCTGATGGCTCCGGGCATTCCGGTGAATGGTGAGGATTTTGGGGCAATGAGCAACCTTCGATTTTCCAGCAGGATGTACCCGGGCACCTTTCCCTTCACCAGTTTAACATTTCGGTCGCGGCGGGTAATGTGGTAGCGGGGTACGAGGTATGAGGTAACGGGGTGCGGGGTGTGAGGTTTGGGGTAGTGGGGCGCGGGGTAGTAGGGTACGAAGGATGGGGTAATGAGTTACTCCGCCCGTTACTAGTCATTATGTCATCCTGAACAGGTCCGCGTAGTGGACCGTAAGTGAAGGATCTCTACCATGATGGATCAGGGCATTCCGGTGAATGGTGAGGATTTTGGGGCAATGAGCCACCTTCGATTTTCCAGCAGGATGTAACCGGGCGCCATTCCCTTGACCAGTTAACATTTCGGTCGCAACGGGATGAGGGCAGCAGAACAAAAGGTCCAACGAATGTTGTTCTGGATCAATGATACCACTAATAAAAAAGCTGTATGAGCTTTCGCCACATACAGCTTGCAGATTATTTTCAAAGGGTTTTACTATCCAGCCGGAGTCAGGGTTGCAGCTTCAGCGCTTCCTACCAGGATGGCACTGATGATGCAAAGAATGAACAATGCAGCCGCTAGACCCCAGGTCAATTTTTCAATGAAATCGGTGGATTTGGCGGCGCCAAACATCTGATTGGCGCTGCTACCTCCAAAGGTTGAGTCAATACCACCACCTTTGGGATTCTGGATCAGGACCACCAGCATCAATAAAACACAAATAAAGGCTGTAAATACGGTGATGAATCCTAACATGATTATTGATTTTCGCGAATGATTCGAATTTGGTCGGCAAAGTAACTACTTTTTTCCGGATTATTCAAGGCCAATCTTTCGTACATCTGGATGGCAAGGTCTCTGAAGCCTTGTTGATAAAGTAATTTGGCCAGCGTCTCGGATCCGATATGATCTTTGATCTCATTGCTGCTCCGGGCCAGCGCCAGGTATTCGTTGCGGAGATCAGTCGCCTCCTCGTTCTTCTGGTCCCCGGGAGTTGGCTCTACCGGGGGTTGGGTACTTCCAGAATCCGGATACTTTTTGCTTTCCGGGGAAGTTGCCTGATCAGCCAGGTTGGCCGGCAGGTGAGCGGTCAAGGGTATGTCCAGGTCAATACGATCTTCCTCTTCGGAAGAGGATAAATTTGACGGTGTGGTTTCTTCAAAAGGTCGGCGCAGATCGTGTAGCCACTTCGTAAAAGGGGTAACCCCATAGCCATTTGGTACAACCGGAATGGACCGCTGTGAGGGCCGGGCTTCTCGTTCTGATTTGGATGGCTTATCGGATTCTGCCTGGTGCGCCGGTTCCGACGAAATTTCCGGTAACGGTACGTCAGCTTCCGGAGAGCTGGTCCCGCCGGTAGCCTGCATGGTCCGGATAATGGCAGGAATAAGTTCTTCGGACTCCTGCGAGGGTCTTTTGACAGGATTGATCTCCGCTTCCGGGATTGCAGGGGAAGATTTTTCCGGGATGATCTCACCTACGGAGTCAGGGCTTACCTGTTCTGGTTCCGCCATGGTCACCCGGTCGGAGTTTATGGCTCCATACGGATAATCTTCAAGGGTATTATCTGTAACCCCTTCATTCGCTTCGACAGCTTCATCCGGTCGGGAGGTTAGTTCTTCTTCCGGATCCACAGGGATGGTATAATCTTTTTCGCCGGTCATTAGCGGAACTTTGGTTGCATACCGCTGAGGTTGAACGGGGATTTCTTTTTCCAGATCGAAGGTATCCCAGGATTGTTCTTCCACCTGGCGAAAAAAATGTGAACGCTGGGTTGCATAAATTACATCTGCTTCGGAGAAAGCGCCTTCTGACAAAAATTGTTGTTTGGCGTGCAGCAGGTGTAAATTCTGGAAGTAAGGATACTTGGCGATGAGGGTCTCCAACGCTTCCTTGTCCAATTCTTCGATCCGTCTGAGATCGGTCAAATAATATGTCAGGTCCTTTTCTTCCACTTACCAGTCTCCGAAGGCTTTCTGGAATATTTGCTCCAGGATTTGTTCAAATATATTATTTATTAATTCATCCTGGACATCAACCAGGTTTTGATCGGAGCGAAAATCGTCGTAAAAACTAAAAGTCTGCTTCCAGTTCTTTTTCACATCCTGACGGTAGTTGTAGCTAACCTCCACGGCGATGGTCAGACGGTTAAATGCTCCTGACGTGCCACCGATGGCATTCTGATTGGTGGAAGGCGCTTCGTAGGACACATCAAATCGGGTAATGGCACCGGTGAATTCAATATCTGCATCCGAGTTGATCAGGTCGAGCCTGGTCTCGTTGCGAATCTTGTCCTTAAGTTCTTCGGTAAAATTATTAAAAATGGTCGGAGGCGGAGGGGTCGTCCCCCGGGTTTGGTCTTCGAAGACTCCGGCCCGAAAGGTCTGCGCACCCTCGGGAATGCTGATGCCCTTAAAACTGTAGCAACCGGCTAGCAAGGCCATACTGCACAGGGCTGCCAGGACGGTTGTTTTAATCAAGGTGATATTGATTTATTTTACGGTATAACGTGCGTTCGGAAATGCCCAGTTCCTGGGCTGCGTATTTTCGTTTGCCCTGGTGTTTGCGCAATGCCTTCAGGATGAGTTCTTTTTCCATGTCTTCGATGGATAAATTTTCTTCGACGACTTCCGTTTTGGCATAGGTTTCGCGGGCCGAATCGGAAAGGATGATGGGGCGGTCGTCATGGGGCCGGCTTTCCGGAAATGGTTTTTGTGATTCAATCAGGGGCGGGGATGATACAACACCATTGTATTCCGGCATATCCAGGTTGTTGGTGGAGATCAGGCCGAAGACCAGTTGTTTCAAGTCGGTCAGATCGCTTTTCATGTCGAAAAGCAGTTTGTAGAGTATTTCCCTTTCCGACAAATTTTCTTTACTCGTATCAATGTGTTGGGCAGGCAGGTTGCGCTTCAGAAATTGCGGGAAAAAACGAACCAGGGTTTCTGCATCGATCTCATTTTGGTCGGTTAAAACAGACAATTGTTCCGCCAGATTTTTTAACTCGCGGATGTTGCCCGGCCAGGCATAATTCTCCAGAATCTGGACAGCATCGTCGGTCAGTACAATCGAAGAAGTCCGGTATTTTTCGCCAAAATCATAAGCAAATTTGCGGAACAGGAGGTAAATGTCCTCACGGCGTTCCCGCAGGGCAGGGACATAAATGGGTACTGTATTCAGACGGTAATACAAATCTTCCCGAAATTTTCCCTCCTTGATGCGCACAAGCAGGTCCACGTTGGTGGCAGCAATGACCCGCACATCCGTCTTTTGCACTTTAGAACTTCCTACCCGGATGTATTCCCCGGTTTCCAGGATCCTTAATAAGAAGGCCTGGGTATCCAATGGCATTTCTCCGATCTCATCGAGAAAAATGGTTCCGCCGTGAACGGTCTCAAAATAACCTTTGCGATCAGAAGTGGCTCCGGTAAAAGCGCCTTTCTCATGGCCAAACAACTCCGAGTTGATGGTGCCTTCCGGGATGGCCCCGCAATTCACCGCGATGAAGGGAGCATGTTTGCGGTTACTAAGACCGTGAATAATCTTGGAAAACACCTCCTTTCCGACACCGCTTTCTCCATTGATCAGCACGGTGAGGTCGGTATTGGCAACGCGAACGGCAGTACTCAATGCGCGATCAAGCAGTGCCGAACGGCCAATGATCCCAAACCGTTGTTTGACCGATTGCAGATTGGTGTCTGACATGATTAATCGATTATTAGTTCACCCCGCAGGGTTGCACTGGTTGCTTCGGTGATCCGTACATTGACGTATTGCCCGGGTTTTAAACCTGGTTTCTTTGGGAAAACGATCATTTTATTCTGGGAATTCCGTCCCTTGAACTCCTCTTCTGAACGCCGGGAATCTCCTTCGATCAGGACACTGAAGGTCTTGCCGATGTCTTGTTGGTTGAGGTTGTGAGCGATTTGGGTCTGTAAATGGATGATCTCTTCCAGGCGGCGTTTTTTGGTGGCTTCCGGGACGTCGTCAGCAAGCTTTTTAGCTGCAGGCGTTCCCGGTCTTTCCGAATAACAAAACATATAGGACATGGTATACTGAGCCCATTCCATGATGGAGAGGGTGTCCTGGTGTTCGGCCTCGGTTTCGCTGCAGAATCCGGTAATAACATCCGAGGATATGGCACAATCGGGAATGATCCGCCGGATCGCCCGGATACGGTCCATGTACCATTCCCGGTCGTATGTCCGGTTCATCAAATCAAGGATCCGGGAGTTTCCGCTCTGAACCGGCAGGTGGATGTAGTTACAAATGTTCTCATACCCGGCCATGGCATGCAGGACTTCGTCCGTCATGTCTTTCGGGTGAGAAGTTGAAAAACGCACCCGCAGTTCCGGATGAATCTCGGCGACCATACGAAGCAAATCGGCAAATCGGACCGTATCCCCGGATTCGGGATGGAGCCATTTATAGGAGTCCACGTTCTGTCCCAGTAATGTCACTTCGCGATACCCTTGTTCAAAAAGTGTGGTGGCTTCGGCAAGGATGGAAAAAGCATCCCGGCTCCGCTCCCTGCCCCGTGTATAAGGTACGACACAGAAAGAGCACATGTTGTCACATCCGCGCATGATCGATATGAATGCGGAGACGCCATTGGAATCAAGACGCACGGGACTGATGTCGGCATAAGTCTCTTCCCGGCTGAGGAAAACATTGACTCCGCGGTTGCCTTCTTCTGCACCGGCGACCAGCCCCGGTAAATCCCGGTAAGCATCCGGGCCAACCACGAGATCCACCAGTTTTTCCTCGTCGAGTAATTTGGTTTTAAGCCGTTCGGCCATGCAACCCAGGACACCGACCATGGTGCCGGGCCGCTGTATTTTCATTTTATCAAACACCCGGAGCCGTTTACGGACCGTTTCTTCTGCTTTTTCGCGGATGCTGCAGGTATTGATGAGAATCAGATCTGCTTGATCGGCGTCACGGGTGGATTGAAATCCGGCTTCACCCAGGATGGAGGCAACGATTTCACTGTCATTAAAATTCATTTGACAGCCATAACTTTCAATGTAAAACAGGCGGGTGCCTTCCTCAGTCGCGAAAGCAATATCCGGATTCGAATACACTTCTCCTTGCTTATGCTCTTCCAGAGGAACCCGGGTGGTTGGAATGGTTGTTTGCATGAATGAATTCTAGCATTTTAAAAGGAGGACAAAGATAAGCATAAAAACAGAAGTGTGCCATTTTGACAGTATATTGTGACAGCAAAAAAATGTGGGTTCATGGTTGAACGGCTATTTGGATTGATCGGGTATCCGCTTTCCCATTCATTTTCAAAAAAATACTTTACCGATAAATTCCTCCAGGAAAAGAAGGGAGATTGCCGCTATGAGTTGTTTCCTATCGCTGACATTTCCAGCTTTCCGGCATTATTGGAAGATCATACCAACCTGGAGGGGATCAATGTGACGATTCCCTACAAACAACAAGTCATAGCCTACCTGGATGCCTTGTCTCCCGAAGCAAGCGCCGTTGGTGCGGTCAATGTGATCCGGCGAACGGACCGGGGGTTGACGGGTTACAACTCAGATGTCTATGGATTTGGTGAATCCCTGCGAAAGCACCTTACGCCCGAAGACACACATGCGCTTATTTTAGGGACCGGGGGAGCTTCCCGTGCGGTCACCTATGTGTTACAGCAACAGGGTATCCGGTACCGGCTGGTATCCCGGCAACGGCGGGCTGATGCCCTCCAATACCATGAGTTGAATCGCGAAGTGATGCATCAGGCCACGTTGATCATCAATACCACACCGCTGGGTATGGCGCCTGATTTCTCAGCTTGCCCAGATATTCCTTACGACCTGCTGGGCCCCGGACATTTGCTCTTCGATTTGATATACAATCCTGAAAAAACGCTATTTTTGCAGCGGGGACAAGCCCGGGGATCCCGGGTCCTAAATGGCCTGGAGATGTTGCATTTACAAGCTGAGAAATCCTGGGACATTTGGAATGATGAAAGCTGCATCCCCGGATAGTATGTGTGATGATCAGTATGGATACGACCGAATTAAATCTTGACTTCAATAATACCCAGATTGCTTTTGCCCACAAGCCGGATTCCGAGTTGAAAGCTACCACCTTGCTTTTCAAATTGATGAATAAGCCCCGGTTGGTGGAATGGGGATCAACACTGAGTTTATTCGCACTCAAACTTCATTTTCCCTTCACCAAGTGGATCATTAAGAAATCCATCTTCACCCAGTTCTGCGGAGGAACGACGTTGCTGGAAACCCAATCCACTGTCGATCATCTGCAACGGCACCGGGTACTGACCGTATTGGATTATGGCGCCGAAGGGCAATCGGAAGAACCGGATCTGGACCAGGCGCTGCAGGAATTTCTTCGGGCCATTGAATTTGCCGGTTCAAACAGCAGCATTCCGGTGGTAAGCACCAAGGTTACTGCGCTGGCCAGCGATGAGGTCCTGGAAAGGGTAGGGCGACGTACTGATCTGAGTACAGCCGACCAGGCCGCTTTCGAGCGTGTACAGGACCGTCTCGATCAGATGTGCCGCAAAGCTGCCGAAATTGATGTTAAAATCTTTGTCGATGCGGAAGAGAGCTGGATGCAGGAAACCATCGACCGGATGGTTGAGGAAATGATGGAAAAATACAATCGCGAAAAAGTCGTGGTTTACAATACCTTTCAGATGTACCGCACCGACCGGTTGGATTATTTGAAATCATCCTATGCCGATGCCCTGGCTAAAGGCTACATGCTGGGAGCCAAGCTGGTGCGTGGCGCTTATATGGAAAAAGAACGCGAACGGGCGGCCGAGCGAGGCTATCCGTCGCCCATTTATCCGGATAAACAAGCTACGGATCATGCTTACGATGAAGCAGTACGATTCTGCGTGGACCATTACGATACCATGGCTTCCTGCAATGCATCCCACAATGCAGCAAGCAATCTTCTCCAAGCCCGTTTGATTGTCGAAAGAGGCATCCATCGTAATCATCCGCATCTGAATTTCTGTCAGTTGCAGGGCATGAGTGACAACATCACCTTCAATCTGGCTGATGCGGGATTTAACGTGGCTAAATATGTGGTCTATGGTCCGGTGCAGAAAGTCATCCATTACCTGATCAGGCGCGCGGAGGAGAATACTTCCGTCACCGGCGACCTCAGCCGTGAACTGGCTTTGTTGCAAAAAGAGAAATTACGCCGGGGCATCTGACG
>JAGQXC010000181.1 GCA_020436785.1 Saprospiraceae bacterium
AGATCGGCCTGAATCAGAGCAGCAACCAAACCGGCCAACTCATCGTTGTCGGTAAACATCAATTCCGTGATCGAGATGACATCGTTCTCATTAATAATCGGAATGACCGGTTGTTGACAAAGAGCCAGCAGACAGGCTGCCATATTATGCGCATGATCACGGTCACGGAAATCCTCTTTGGTTGCCAGAACCTGGGCTGCATGCAAATGCCAGGACGAGAGCGCTTGCTGGTACTTTTCCATCAAAGCGATCTGTCCAATGGAGGCATACACTTGACGCTGGACCACCGGGTCGGATCCGGTGTTCAGGTTTAGCCGGTCTTTTCCGGCTCCCACCGCTCCACTGGAGACCAACAACACTTCGTGACCATCCGACTTCAGGGAGGCCATTTGCCGGGCCAACCGGGTGATGACGTCCTGATCCAGCCGTCCCTGTGGGTCGGTGAGGACATTGGTTCCTACCTTGACGAGAATGCGCAGTTTTTTCATGGATGCCGATCTCAACCTCGCGGATGCTAAGTTAGCCATTCGCAGAATATAGAGCAGAGAATTGACCTATCCGGAAATGTCTATTCCAAACCATTGATCCAATCATCCGGCACCTCATGGACAGCTTCCGTCAACTTTTGCCCCCAGAAATTGGAAATGGATCGCAAATCTTCTTCCTGGAAACGCCGGACCCTGATCTCGTCGCCATTTTTCGGATAGATCAGGACATCAAGCGGGTAACCCACATCGTTGGCCGATACACGGGTGGAATCGAAGGATAAAAATCCGGTCTTCAGGGCGAACTTGATGGTGGAATCGTGGCGCAGTGTCCGCCGTAATACCGGCGTACCGTAACCGGAGTTCCCAATGATGGTAAAAGGATAACCTTTGGCGATCTCAATCCAATTGCCTTCCGGATACAATAAATACAGTTTGTGCTCATCATCATGGGGGAACTGGCCACCGACGATCGTATGAATATTGAATTGCAAACCGCTTTCAGATAACGCGCTTTTATCTTCCTGGGCGACGCGCTTCACTTGTTCCCCGAATGCATTCACGGCCTGGTACAATTTGGTATAATCTTCCACCTTTTCCTGCAGGATCTCACTGAAATACGTCAAAGATTTATCGCGTACCGAGCGGAGGCCGGATGTCATGATGAATAATTTCCGGTCCTCATGTTGGAACACTTTATATTTTTCTGCCGTGCTGGTTTCATTACCCGAAGTAATCCGGGTATCAGCCAGACCAACGATACCGGCTTTTAACTTAATCCCCAAACAATAGGTCATTGTGGTAAATTTTGCATTTCGGATTCGCGGACGTGCACTTCGTATTCGGTACTGTTTCTCCCGGCGGAGCGAACGACGCCCCGCAATGTCTGGCATTCATCCAAATCTACGCCGTGAGCAATTTTGATGTAATGTACATCTTCCATTAAATTGTTGGTAGGATCAAAACCCGTCCAGCCATTTCCGGGTACATAAACCTCTGTCCAGGCATGAATGGCCGCACTTCCCTTATGTCCCGGACCCGGATGCAGGTACCCGGTTACATAGCGGCAGGGAATCATGTTGAGCCGTAAAATCCCCAGCATCAAATGGGCAAAATCCTGGCAAACGCCTTTATGGTCATTCAGCACATCCAGCACGGTGTTGTGTACCGATGCATGACGAGCGTCGTAATCCAGGCAATTGAAAACGAAGGCATTGACACGCTGACAAAAATCAAAAACCGGTTCGTCCGGCTTCCAGGATGGAAAGGTCCTCCCCTCGGGCAGCAACGTAAAATGGGTTTGTTGTAAAAAGGCAAAATGTTCAACTTGAAATTCATGGGACCGGAGCATGGCCCGCTCTCCTGCGATCTCTAAAGGCTGATATTCGAACGGATTAATCGGGGATTTGGCCACCCGGGCCTTCATGCGCAACTCAAAGGTCTCCGATTGCGCCGGCAAACGGCACCGGAGCACGCGGAATCCATTGACATTGGACGAAAAATAGGTTGAACACCAGGGTTCGCTTTCATGGGTCAGATGGATGACCTGCTGATCCGATGATGGCTGCGGAAATATGAGAAATTCCAGAAATGCCTCATAGAAGGGCTGCTCATAATGGTTAATGGCATGATAATCAATGACGTATTCGGTCATGACCTAGGAAAAATACTTTTTAGCAATCAGATCGCTAATTAAGTATATTTTCGACAATGTATCCTCGAGGAAATTCTGCAAATCGGCTTCGATATCGGAAAACTCGACATATTCCATCGGGGCAATCAGTTTTCCCACCTGGAAGGAGATGTCTTTCTGGCTCACCATGCGTTCCGTCTGGATCTTCTCAAGACTTTGCTTCAATTTCTGTAAGCTCCGGATGACCGATTTGGGGAAGTAGGGATTGAAAAGTAAAAAGTCCACCGTGGCATGCCGCTCCGGCCAATTGGAATAATACTTATGACACATGTCTTTGGCTTCGACACAATCCAGGAGGATGTTGTATTGCTGGGCCTCCATGTACTGACCCAACTTTAGCTTTTTCAATTCTTCGATGTCGTTCAGCTTGCTAATCATAATCCGCACGATTTGCGCCGAACGTTCTACCAGCAATCCCATATGGATGAACTGCCAGCTGATGTCGTGCATCAGGGTAAACATGATCCGGCCCCTGACATTGGCGCAATGTTGCATGACGTGGGTGGTAAAATCGAAAAGCCCGCGGGTCTTATAAACATCAACCGGGTAGCTGGAAACAAAAATGTAAAAATTATTAATGGCTTCCCAGAGCTCTTTGGATAGGCTCTCCCGGGCACTGCGTGCATTTTCCCGGCAAGCGTAGAGGGACGAAATGATGGAAACCGGATTTTTGTCGTCGAGTGCTGCTGTAACCAGAATCTCTTCCTCATTGAGGTCCTGATCTTCAACCGGCGGCATTCCGGTCATATCGATGATCGATTTGAGCGCGATTACATGCTGCTGGGGTTCCGGGCTGTCCAGAGAAGAAAAATATTCTACGTTGATGTACCGTGCAAGGTGATCGGTCCTTTCCAGATACCTCCCCATCCAGTACAAATGATTGGCTACGCGTGATAACATGTCTTCAAGTTTTTCCGGTCGGTCCGGCTTGGTCAATTCAATCGTTAATAATCCAGGTATCCTTCGAACCTCCTCCTTGGGAAGAATTGACGATCAGACTTCCTTCTTTGAGGGCCACCCGGGATAATCCTCCGCTCAGGACATACTGGACATCCCTGCCCTTAAGGGTGAACGTCCGCAGATCGATGTGGCGGGGCTCGAACTGGTTCTTTTGTTCGATGAAGGTGGCATGCAGTGAAAGGGCCATGATGGGTTGAGCGATGTATTCCCGGGGCGAACCCAGGATCCGTTCTTTTTCTTTTTCAATCTCTTCACGGGATGCATTTTGACCAATGAATATGCCGTATCCGCCGGATTGATCCACCGGCTTAACCACTAATTCAGAAAGGTGCTCCAATACATATTGCAGGTGTTCAGGTTCTCTGCAGCGATAGGTCGGCACATTTTTCAACAATGGCTCCTGATCCAGGTAATACCGGATGATTTCCGGGATGTAGGTATAAACCGCCTTATCATCAGCCACGCCGGTTCCCGGGGCATTAACCAGCGTGACATTTCCTTTGCGGTAAGCACTCATGATACCCGGAACACCCAGCACAGAATCAGCGAGGAATACCAATGGGTCCATGAAGTCATCGTCTATGCGCCGGTACACCACATCCACCTTCTCGGGCCCATAGACGGTATTCATATAAACAAAATCATTGTCCACATACAGATCCCTGCCCTCGACCAGTTCCACACCCATACTTTGCGCGAGGAAAGAATGTTCGTAATAGGCGGAGTTATAAACACCGGGCGTAAGCAGTACACACACCGGATCATCGACGCCGGCGGGGCACACCGATTGGAGCACTTCGAGCAAAACCGAGGGATAGTCCATCACGGATGCCACATTGAATTGTTTGAAGAGCTGCGAAAACGTTTTTTTCATGGCGTCACGGTTCGCCAGGACATAACTCACCCCGCTGGGGCAGCGCAAATTGTCCTCCAGAATGTAATATTCACCATCTGCATGACGGATCAGGTCGGTCCCCGAGATGTGGCAATACGTATTTCCTGGAGGGGTAAATCCTTCCATGAACCGGCACAGATGGTGGGATGAATGGATCAGCTCCAGGGGGATGATTTTGTCTTTTAATACTTTCTTGTCGTTGTACAGATCGTGTAAAAAAAGATCCATGGCCTGGGCACGCTGGATCATACCCCGTTCGATGACTTCCCATTCCTGCTTATGAATGATCCTGGGCAGGAGATCAAAGGGGAAGATTCGTTCGATGCCCCGGGGATTCTGATTGTAGGTGGCAAACGTAATGCCCTGACTGAGAAATGACCTTTTAGCATATTCATTGAGCTGCCGGTATTCAGCGGGTGACAGGGCACTAAATGATCCGATCAGATCGGAATAGACGGGTTTTATGTGATTGTTCCGGGCAAAGACTTCATCGAATTGTCCGGGCCGGGTAGCGTAATTTTGAAATAATGCAGAATCAAAGATCGGATCCATAGAGCCAAAAGTTATGGTGTAAAAAACGACAGGACACACACCTCTCCATCCGGTCGATGGATGCAACAGTGAACGTGATAACCTGATTTTCTATCTAGCTCTGGATAACCGGAGAGTTATTCCTTTTTCAATGTATTAATTCTTGGCGACTTATTGGGTCAAAAAAGTGGATTGGAATAATTTATCTTGTTGAAGCATAATGTATGGAAGCATCAATTCCTTACTACCATACCTAATTCCCGATCAATTGTTATTAAACTTCATGTAGTCCAGAGGCGGGTTGCGATCTCCGATCAAAGACTCATAGGTGAAGTCGCTCCCTCTCCGTTCTTCCAGTTCATTTTTTGCGTCCTGCAAACGGGCCGGATGAGCAAACAAATCCATGGCTGACAACGTCAGCGTCTTGGCGGCTACCAACATACCTTTCGTCCCGATGGTCGTGCCTCCGGCGGCCACGGCCTGCCAGCTGTGGGCGATCGTACCCGGAGCCCAGGTGGCAGCACCCATGCTGGCAGTGGGAACCACCCAGCTGATGTCACCTACGTCGGTGGACGCATAGCCACCTTTTTCCACCACTTTGAAAGGAGCAATTTCCATCGCTGACTCAGGCGTCAGTTTGTCGGAAGGATAAGTCTTCATGATCTCCATGGCAAACGCCTTCTCATCGGCGTTATAGCTGACTCCTCCAACCTGTTCCAGGTTATCATGCATGAGTGAAGCCAGGGTCTGATTTGGCATCACATTAAAATAACCATTAATGTATTCATAATCCACTTTGGTATCGGTTCCCATTGCAGCGCCCTCCGCGCAACGGATCACCCGCTGGATCATGTCCCGGAGTTCATTCATATCCGGATGACGGATGATGTAGTACACCTCCGCTTCGGCAGGAACGATATTGGGTGCTTTGGCGCCATTGGTAATGGCATAATGAATTCGTGATTCCGGAGTGATGTGTTCCCGCAGCATATTAACCATCACATCCATGGACTCCACACCATCCAATGCACTATGTCCGCGCCATGGGCCGGCTGCCGCATGGGCGGCTGTGCCATGAAAACGGAATTTCATGCCGACGGCGGCCAGGGTAGCGCTCGCATTAGCGGCATTCTGGCTACTTGGATGCCAGGTAAGCACGGCATCTACGTCGTTAAACAAGCCCTCACGAACCATAAATACTTTGCCCCCGCCGCCTTCTTCAGCTGGTGTCCCATACAGACGAATGGTGCCTGAAGTACCGGTCCGTTGAATCCACTCCTTAACCTGGATGGCAGCCGCCACGGATCCGGTGCCAAAGAGGTGGTGTCCGCAGGCATGCCCGGCAGCCTGCCCGGCAATGGGTGATTGTTCTGGCACCGCTTGCTGAGCCATATCGGCCAGGGCATCAAATTCTGCCAGGAACCCAATCACCGGTTTCCCGGAACCGTAACTGGCGATAAAGGAAGTAGGCATCCCGGCTACACCCTGTTCAATCCTAAATCCGGCATCTGCCAGCGTCTTTTGTAAGAGAGCGGTCGATTGTTGCTCCTGAAATCCCAACTCGGCCCAGCCCCAGATCTCATGGGCGATGGCCCCGTAATGATCCATTTGTGCATCCAGGTTCTGGATGGCTTTTTGTTTGTCCGCTTCCAGGGACTGTGCCATTGCGGCTGATAAACTCAGGACGAACAGCGGGAACAGGAAGACCTTTTTCATCGAATATGGTGTTGTGAATTCATGGCAAAAATACCTGCGCCTAATATATGCAAAAGGATAAATAATCATTGGGGAATATAACCGGTTGGCTGAAGTTTCCCCGCCTTGAAAGACGGGGCTAGGCGGGGCTGGCTGGTATAATGCCCTGTACGAAGACGTGATGATCATGGGTTCGAATGAGGGATCATCCGACCCGCATCATTGGTCCATCTGGATTTCCCCGCCTTGAAAGACGGGGCTAGGCGGGGCTGGCTGGTATAATGCCTTGTACGAAGACATGGTGAAATGGGCATGAATGAGGGGATCTTCCGTCCAGCATCATTGGTACATCTGGATTTCCCCGCCTTGAAAGACGGGGCTAGGCGGGGCTGGCTGGTATAATGCCCTGTACGAAG
>JAGQXC010000182.1 GCA_020436785.1 Saprospiraceae bacterium
ATATTGGTAAAAGGTTGCACAAAAATTCCAATAATTTCAATTTGAGATCCTAAAAGCCTGGCACATTGGTAAAAATCCTCAGTATATTTAAATAGACCCTGGCTTGTTCAAACAATCTAAAATCCAGCGAATGAGAATCCTCTGCAGCATCTTTCTGATCACCATTCTGACACACTGCCGTGTTGAGCCCGAGCCACCTCGCAGCACCTCAGACCTGTATTCCCAGATCATGGACCCGAATGCCCTGGTCTTTGATTCGACGCTTAGCAATGCACTCCGTCCCGACCCCTACGGCATGAAACAATACATCCTGGCTTACCTGAAAGCCGGACCCAACCGTAGCCAGGACAGCATCACGGCTGCCGAATTGCAACAAGCGCATCTGGCCAATATCATGCGGATGGCGGAAGAAGAAAAATTGGTACTGGCCGGGCCATTTCTGGATGACGGCGACGTCCGGGGGATTTATGTCTTCAATACTTCATCGATGGAGGATGCCCGGGCCTGGACCAATTCCGATCCGGCCGTGCAGGCAGGAAGGCTGATCATGGAATTGCATCCTTTTTACTGTACGGCGGTATTGCCACTGATCAATCCGCTGTCGAAAAGGGTGACCCGGCAAAACATTGCCGATTAGATCACTTTGTCTGACGGTGTGGGTTTCCTTGCTAAACTCCAACCCTTCGGGCGCTGTTATTAATAAATCAGTGGTACGCCATTCAACAATGAAAAACATCATCGCAGCAATCCTCCTCCTCTTGCTTGGTCTAACCGATTGGGCGTTTGGTCAATCAAAATCTCCGGACGCCATCCGGCAAATGATCGCAAGCTATAAAAAAGACCTACGGGGCCCGTATCGTGATATCCGCTGGTTTTGTAACGATGGCACCATCCGGCAGCCTAAAGATCCGTGTCCGGATCCTCCGGGTGGCGTCCAGCGTGCCCGGTACAAAGAGGATGTTGAACAGTTGGGAATGACCAACCACATTTACCTTGGTCAGATCCTGGCTACCACTAACCTGGAAGATTTCTGGGATGAAAAGAACGGTCAGAGCCGGCTGAAACAATACATTCTGGAACGCTATCTGCGTCAAATTGATGACGGATGGATCCTGCGAAGGGCCCAGTATTACCGTGGAGCCACCCAACTTGAAGATGAAGAAGCCTGGGGCCAACAATTTATGCAATGGGTGGTCGCCGATGAGGAGCGGGTACAAGAGCACTTTTTCCTCATCCGCCAGGCAGCCCGTTATTTGCCGCGACCAGGGATCAGCAGGGAGAAAGAGGTGATCCGGATCAATGCCAAACTGTTGGGGGACAGCATCCCGGAGTTTATGGATCTGCGCTCCAAGATCCATTCCCAACCGGAGCCTTCCGATGTGGTCAAATTGCAGCAATTCCGCCGGGACAGATTGCGCAAACTCACTGCCGACCAATTAAAACTGCTGGATGATCTGATCAGGAACATGCAGGATCTGTTCAAACCCGTCAACCTGACCAGCATTCAACCATTGGTCCGCCGTATACCGGTTTCAGGCATCCGCAAACAATTGGATGCTTTTTTAGCCCAGGCAAACACGCAGGATCTGGCCCGGTTCTCCATTGCGACCTCGGACCTGTTGATTGCCATCCGGGACAGCCTCCTTACCCTCTCTCAGCCGGTAGCCAGGACCAATCTGATTGATCTGTCCATTCAACTGGAAGATCTGTTGTTCAGAACCTTGGTTGAATGGAAACCGGCAAATGCACGCGACAACCTGGAAAAGATCTGTTATACCACCCAGGCTGCAACCGGCAGTGGGTTGTTGGAACGCTGGGAGTGGGAACAATTGGGTGGTGATCTGGCCTTAAGTGTCGGCGACACCATCCTCTCCTTGCCACAAACACAGGCCCGGTTTGACCGGGCACGCGCCGGCTTGGAGTGGGGTTCCAACATGATCAGGGGCACCTACCGCGATCCGGTGGCGACCTATGCCACTTTCGAACCACTGGCCGAAACCTTTTACGACGACCGCACCCGGGCAACCGTCCTGTTAACCCTGGGCCAATCCGTCGGCCAATTCAGTGAAATGCTGGCCAGGGAAAAGCCTTCACAATCCTATTTGCTTGGTTTACCCGGAGCCAATGTCGCCCGCGGCCTGAATCCCGGGATTGCCTACGGAGCACTGGAGATTGTATTGGATGATGTAGAGGATGTCGAGGTCAAAAAAGACAAAATATACCTCTTCATGCGACCACCGGCAGATCTCAAACCGGTCGCCGGAATTGCCACCGTCTCCGAAGGAAACCTGGTCTCCCATGTTCAGCTACTGGCTCGTAATCTGGGTATTCCCAATGCGGTGTTGCCGGTTTCGCTGATGGAGGCTTTACGCCCCTGGCAGGGTAAACAAATCTTTTACGCAGTCACTCCCTCCGGACAAGTGTTGATGAAAGAGGCGACCGGGTTGACGGAAACAGAACGGACGTTGGTTACTACACGCCAGCGTAGTACCGAACGAATCAATGTACCCACCGATAAGCTGGAATTGGAAGAAACAAGCGTCCTCAACCTACGCGCAGTCCAGGCCACATCGTCCGGTAAGGTCTGTGGTCCCAAAGCGGCCAATTTGGGTCAGCTTAAACAGCTATTTCCGGATCAGGTGGTGGAAGGTCTGGTCATTCCATTTGGTATATTCAGGCGACACATGGACCAGCCCATGCCGGGCACAAGGGGAAGCTATTGGGATTACCTGCAGGCAACATTCAGCCGGGCGGATGCCCTCCGGCAAAGTGGTAAAGAAAGCGCCGCCATTGAAGCGTATGCACTGGCGAGACTGGATACCCTGCGTCAGGGCATTACCCGGATGGCCATGTTACCCGGGTTTGTCAGGGATCTTACGCAAGGCTTTCAGTCCGTGCTGGGCAAACCAATTGGACGGGTTCCGGTATTCCTGCGCAGTGATACCAACATGGAGGATCTCAAGGATTTTACCGGCGCGGGCCTCAATCTCACCTTGTTTAATGTCCTGGACAGTGCACAGATCTTTCAGGGGATTCGGGATGTGTGGGCATCCCCGTATTCAGAACGCAGTTTCAAGTGGCGCCAGTTCTATCTTCTCAACCCTGAGAATGTCTATCCTTCCATCCTGGTCATCCCGGGCGTGGATGTTCGCTGCTCAGGGGTGATGATCACCACGGGAGTCAGCAGCGGCCGTTCCGATGAGCTGACCGTGGCTTTCAGCCGGGGAGCCGGAGGAGCTGTGGAAGGACAATTGGCAGAGTCGTATCGCCTGATGCCCGGTCTGCGTTATCAGTTGCTCTCACCGGCACGTGAACCGCGCTACCGCAGTTTGCCCCTGACTGGCGGCACCTTGAATCATTTTACGGATTTTGCACAGCCATTGCTGTCCACGCGGGATCTCCTTGCTTTGTTTGCTTTCGCCAAAGAAGTCCGGCAAAAACTTCCTGGCACGCCGGGAATTGAATCTTCCGGACCGTTTGACATCGAATTGGGTTTCAAAGAAAACAAATTGTGGCTTTTCCAGGTTCGTCCCTATGTCGAGCAAAAAAATGCAACCGTCTCCGAATACCTGCGCTCGCTGGAAACGCCATTGCCGGCAGGTATGACCATAAACTTATTGACCAATGGATAATCATCGCTGTTTTTACCGGTTGACGGCCGGAATATTACTTTTCCTCATGGTTTGGCCCTTTGCCTTTGTTCAGGCTTACCCGATCGATGGTTACCTGTTGACTGGGATCCGCCGTCTGTTGTATTGGGAACGCATACTCGATGGTACCATCAAAGGCACTGCTCCCATTGCCGGCGCATTAAAAAAAGTGGAGGACATCCACCTGAATCTGCTCAACACACCCAAAGGAGACAGCCTGGCTACCTGGCCCGCCGCCGATCCGGCATTGCAGAAGGCTGTGAATAACCTGTTTCCTTACCTTAATGAAAGTTACTCCATCACCTTGCTGGATATTAGTCCCGGGAAACCGGTTCGCTATGCGGCAAGACAAGAAGACCGCGGCTTTCAGCCCGGCAGCGTAGGTAAGCTGGCAGTGATCACCGGATTTTTTTGTGAATTGCAAAACATCTTCCCCGATGATTTCGAAGCACGTCGCGAACTGATGAAATCCAAATCGGTCCGGGCCGGCCAATGGGCCCTCTACGACGAACACACCGTACCCTTTTTTAACCCGGAGACCAACCGCCTGGTCAAACGCACCGTACAAGCGGGGGATGTATTCACCCTCTACGAATGGGTGGATCATATGGTATCTGTCAGCAACAACGGTGCCGCAAGCGTCGTCTGGCGGGAAGCCATCCTTATGCATGTCTTTGGTGAACAGTACCCTGATTTGACTGAAGAAGCAGCCGAAGCTTACTTTAAGGATACTTCTAAATCTGAATTGGCGGATCTTGCCAATGCCGTCGTCAATGATCCTTTACGAGCCCTCGGCATCACCGAAGATGAATGGCGCCTGGGTCAATTGTTTACCCGTGGCGGCACCAATCGCATTCCACCCAAAGGCGGAAGTATCGGAACACCGCTGGGATTGATGAAATGGATGGTAGCCCTGGAACGAGGCCTGGTGATCGATACCGTTTCCTCCCTGGAGATCAAGCGCCTGCTGTACATGACCGATCGTCGTATTCGTTATGCATCCAGCGCTTCGTTAAAAGAAGCGGCGGTGTATTTCAAATCCGGCAGCCTCTATCAATGTAAACCGGAAGAAGG
>JAGQXC010000183.1 GCA_020436785.1 Saprospiraceae bacterium
CTGGATATCCACCAGGTTGGATTCATCGTCCACCAGTTCCCAGGCCAGATGAACCAGCCTTGGCCAGTGGTAAGTATCTTCAACCGCAGCCCTCCAGTGGGCTGGCATGGAAAGCGCTGAAGCGTCAAAAAATAAATACATAGGGGAAGGGGATTTATGGATTTAGGATTTATAGATTTAGGATTTGTGATTTTGGATTGGGGATTTATGGATTTAGGATTTATGGATTTAGGATTTAGGATTTAGGATTTAGGATTTAGGATTTGGCTTCACAATTTCGTTCGATCTCCTTTTGGAAATGACTGTTCATGTGATCTTCGACACCTGCCTGGGAAATAAACGACCCGGACACTTTAACCACTTGCTCTTCGGGACAGATGCCGGCCATCCAGACTCGAAGCAGGTGATTTTCCTGCCGCACATGGACGCCTGCGCGGTAGTCCCGCCATTTCCTCGCCAGGCCCCGCTCCAGGTTGTTGGACCAGATGGATTCGGGATAATGAAACCGACGTACCCACAGGTGAGCCTCTTCATCTTCTTCCCGTGTGGCCCATCCATAAAATCCCAGGCCACTGACCGGCACGATTTCCTCCGGATGCAACGTAATATGATGCGCCGAACCTTCCACGACATGATGTCCCAGGAAAGCAACCGCGGGATCGGCTTCGGTCTCCAGATCGAGGTGTTCGATGATTACGTCCGGCCGGACCGATTGAAGCTGGGCGGCATACAGCTCATAGCGTGTCTGCACATTTACTCCGTCAGCCAGATGAAAATCCTTCCGCTTATCCAGGCTTCCGGCCGGAACGGATAAAATGGCACTGCGCCGTACCCGGTGGCTCAAGGCACTGATCCTAAACCCAGGCACCCCGGAGAGCGGTACAGCGTGCATCGGCCAACACAATGCACGGATGGCCTCCGCATCCCAATACCGGGTAGTCCACGGATCCCTGGTCAGAATGGATTTCAGGTCCGATTCCGGTACATTTTGCATAAGTTTTTCCGCATGAGGGTGATATCCTATCTGCATATATTGTATGAATGAGCCAGGGCACGAAAGTACGAAAGTATAGGTACAATTACGTACCTTCGCAGTATGGAATGGAAAGCTTCCGATATCGCTGCTCTCGTACAAGGAACTGTCGAAGGTGATCCAAATGTCACGGTGACGGAACCTAGTAAAATTGAAGAAGGAAAACCAGGAACCATCACCTTTCTGGCCAATCCGAAATACGAGTCCCACCTCTACCGTTCACAAGCTTCCATTGTACTCGTATCCCGTGATTTTATACCGGAGCGACCTTTGCCCCAAACCCTGATCCGGGTGGATCAGGTCTACCAGGCTTTGCAGAAGCTGCTTGAAGTTTATCAGCATCAGGCCACGCCTTCTTCCGGCATCAATGCTTCGGCGCACATTCATGACAGTTGCCGCATCGATCCTTCTGCCATCGTCGGACCGGGTTGCATCCTGGAAGAGGGCGTGGAGATCGGAGCCAATGCGGTCGTTCATGGTCAGGTTTACCTGGGTCCACACGTCATCATCGGTTCCGGGGCAACCATCTATCCCGGTGTCCGTGTCTATCACCATTGCCGGATCGGAAAACGGTGCATTATCCACTCCAATGCCGTCATCGGAAGCGATGGTTTCGGATTTGTTCCCGACGACCAGGGCAACTACCAGAAAATCCAGCAAATCGGCAATGTGGTCCTGGAGGATGATGTGGAAATCGGTTCCAACACCGTCATCGACCGGGCTACCCTGGGCTCCACCCGGATTGGCGCCGGCTGCAAACTGGACAACCTGATCCAAGTCGCCCACAATGTTGAGATCGGCCCACGCACGGTCATTGCCGCCCAAACCGGCATTGCCGGCAGTACTAAAATTGGCGCCAATTGTCAGATTGGTGGCCAGGTGGGGATTGTCGGTCATATTCGTATCGCAGACGGCGTGCGCATTCAGGCCCAGTCGGGAGTGGCTGCTTCCATTGAAGAGCCCGGTTCTGCCTGGTACGGTTCGCCAGCCATAGCCTACCGCGACTACCTGAAATCTTATGCCTTATTCCGGAAATTGCCGGACTTATTCCGCCGACTTCTCTCGTTGGAGAAGGAACTCCAATCCACGGAAGAATTAAGTGATCAGTGAGGCCAATCGATCAAATGAAGTGACTAAACCCGGACCGGCTCACTCTTTAGCCAGGGAAGTAACGACGATGACCGTCCGGAGGACAGGGATTCCTTCCAGAACATTATCTTTGCACTCAATTCATTCAGCAAGCGCCTATGACCGCCAAACAATGCACGCTTAAAGCTTCATTCAACATCTCCGGTGTTGGTTTGCATACGGGCGTGACCGTCAACATGAAAGTGAAACCCGCCGCCGTTAACCACGGCATTAAATTTATCCGGACGGACCTACCGGATCATCCCGTCATCCCGGCCGATATCAACACTGTCCAGTCCACCCAGCGGGGCACGACCATTGGCCGAGGAGACGTTTCGGTAGCTACCGTTGAACACATTCTTTCAGCGCTGGCCGGCTTCCAGGTTGACAATGCCCTGATCGAAATCGATGGACCGGAAGTGCCTATCCTTGATGGGAGCGCCAAGACCTTCTACAATGAATGTGAAAAAGTCGGCCGGACGGTCCAGGAAGAAGAACGCTCCTATTTTGAAATCCAGGAGCCCATCCTGTACACCGATGAACAGAGTGGCGCCGAGTACATGGCCTTACCGGCCGATCAATTGGAAATCACGTGTCTGATCGACTTCAATTCACCTTATCTGGGCCAGCAATACGCCACCCTGACCGAGATTGAAGATTACGGAAAGCAGATTGCCGGATGCCGGACGTTTGTTTTCCTGCATGAAATCGAGGGCCTCATCGACCAGGGCCTGATCAAAGGAGGCGATCTGGAAAATGCCATAGTTATCGCCGACCGGATCATGACCGACAGTGAATTGGAACGGGTCGCCAACAAACTGGGTCGCCAGGTGGTACATGTCGAAAAGGAAGGTGTACTCAACACCACCGAATTACAGTTTAAGAATGAACCGGCGCGGCATAAACTTCTCGATGTCCTGGGTGATCTGTCCTTGCTGGGCATCAGCATAAAGGGAAAAATCGTGGCACGCAAACCAGGTCACGGGCCAAACGTTGCCTTTACCAAAGTGCTGAAGAAAAAATTGGTGGAGCAACGGAAATTACGGGGAAAACCCAATTATGATCCTGACGAAACACCCATCTACGACATCAACCAAATCCACGGATTCCTGCCCCATCGCCACCCCTTTCTCCTCGTGGACAAGATCATCGAGCTGAGCAAAACCCACGTCGTCGGGGTGAAAAACATCACCTTCGATCAATGGTTCTTTCCGGGACATTTCCCCGGCAACCCCATTTTTCCGGGTGTCCTGCAAATCGAAGCACTGGCGCAAACCGGAGGCATCCTGGCGCTTTCCACAGTACCCGATCCGGAGAATTGGGACACGCTGTTTATCAAGATCGACAACACCCGTTTCAAGCATAAAGTGATCCCCGGAGATACCCTGATTCTTAAGATGGAATTACTCAATCCCATTCGCAGAGGCATCTGTCACATGTACGGTACCGCTTATGTAGGCAATAAAATCGTATCTGAAGGCGAACTCACTGCACAAATCATCAAAAGAGACGCATGACGGCATTTCACAATATTCATAAAGATGCACGAATCGGTCAGAATGTAACGATTGATTCCTTCACCACGATTGGAGCCGATGTTGAAATCGGTGACAACAGCTGGATTGGTCCCAACGTCTCCATCATGGATGGTGTACGGTTGGGAAACCATTGCAAGGTTTTTCCCGGTGCGGTGCTTGGCGCCATTCCTCAGGATTTGAAATTTGAAGGCGAACAGTCTACGGTCACGGTCGGAAACCATGTTACCATCCGGGAATACGTCACTCTGAACCGGGGAACCAAAGCCAATTTCCAAACGCACATCGGAGACCATACCCTGTTGATGGCCTACGTGCACGTTGCCCACGATTGCATCCTGGGTGAACACGTCATCCTGGCCAACAGTTGCAACCTGGCAGGCCACATTGAAATTGGAGATTACGCCATTTTGGGCGGGTTGACCGCCGTCCATCAATTTGTTAAAATAGGCGAACACGTGATGGTGGGTGGCGGATCACTCGTCCGCAAAGACATTCCACCGTACGTCAAGGCTGCCCGGGAGCCCCTCTCCTATGCGGGGATCAACTCGGTCGGACTGCGCCGGCGAGGATTTTCGTCAGAGATCATCAATCACATCCAGGACATTTACCGCGTTCTGTTTGTGAAAGGCTACAATACCACTCAGGCATTAAGCATCATCGAAACCGAACTGGAGGCCACGGAAGAAAGGGACCAGATCATTCGTTTCATCCGCAATTCAGACCGCGGAATTATGAAAGGATTCCGACAGATCAATGGGGCTTGAAGTCGATCTGATTGATGTCGGCAAGCAGTTCCGTCACCGCTGGATATTCCGTGGGTTGACAACCACCATCGGACCCGGGGAGCGATTGGCCATTACCGGACCCAATGGAGCCGGTAAATCCACCCTGCTTAAAATTGCCTGTGGACTGCTCACGCCCAGTGCCGGGAAGGTTACCTACCGCTCCTCCGGCCAGCCCCTGGACCACCTGCTGACCAGACTTAATTTTACGGCTCCATATGTCGGATTGATTGAAGAGTTCTCGGCAGAAGAACTGATGGCTTTTCATACCCGGCACCGCCCTCTGCTGGACGGATGGACCACGCGTCGTTTTCTGGAAGTTTGTCAACTCTATCCGGAAAGGCATAAGATCATCCGGCACTACTCAACCGGTATGCAACAGCGGTTGCGCTTAGCCCTGGCCATCCTGACGGATGGAGACCTGATCGGGCTGGATGAGCCGACCTCCAATCTGGATGATCACTTCAAACAGTGGTTTATGGAACTTCTTGAGACAAACCTGGGAGACCGGACGCTGATCATTGCTTCCAACGAAATGTTTGACTTTAAACTTTGTACCCGGAAAGTGAAATTGTAAGGATTGGGGCAGGATAAGGCCCGTAGCCTATTCGAAAGTATCTTTGAATTTTTCCAGACGCTGACGCATGGACTTTAACCGTTCGAGTACTTCAAGCCGTACTTCATAGGTTTGTTTCCCTTCCTTGATTTCATTCTTGGCGCCTTCAATGGTAAAACCACGCTCTTTGACCAGATGAAAGATCAGATTCAGTTGTTCAATGTTTTTCTTGGTAAAACGACGATCTCCTTTTGAATTCTTGCTTGGCTTGAGGGTGGGGAATTCGGATTCCCAATAGCGGATCAATGACTTCGATACACCGAGCATATCCGCCACTTCCCCGATGGAGTAATACAATTTTTCCAGTTTCGTAGTATCGATCATAAGCTAAAGATACTCAAATTCAGGACTTGCAATAGCCTTTATATCAGCTATTTAAACATCGACATTGTTAGATACGATCTATGTTAGAATAAAATTGCAAGGAAGGGTGTCTAAATTATTCTAATTCCTGAACCAAGGTTTCGATGAGCTGACGTGTTCGTTGAGGGTGTGCCTTTCCTCCGGAGGTACGCATGACTTCACCCATGAACAAACCAATGAGGTTCTTTTTTCCTTCTTTAAGCGCCACGGCTTTGTCCGGAAACTGCTTGAAGGCTTCACGGATCAGATCCTTGATGAACGACTCGTCGTCGGTCTGGATAATGTTCAACCGGTGCGCCATGGATTCCATGGATTGGCCGGGTGTCAGCAACCAGGCATCCCAGAGCGTACTTAAGGCAACGGTACGGTTGACCCGCTGGTCCCCGATCCAGGTACACAGATCGGTCAGTTGGGGGTCGCTCAACGGAAATTTATCCTCCGGATCCAAAGGCTTGATCTTGTGGATAAAGACATCCGTCAAGACCCGCCAATAATCGGAAGGTAGCTGTTCGGCGACACGAATGTAAAAACTGGCTTCATGCAAATGACCGGCAATGGTCAGTGCATCCTCCTCGGACAAGTGAAATTTTTGTTGCAGGGACTCTTTGATTTCCCAGGGCAAGGCCGGCATCTCCTGGCGGATACGCATGACTTCATCCTGGCGCACCGGGAAGGGGGGCAGATCCGGATCCGGGAAATACCGGTAATCGTGTGCTTCTTCTTTGCTGCGCATCGGTATGGTCAGCCGGCGCTCCTTGTCGAAATGCAACGTCTGCTGCTTGATTTGCTCGCCTTTGGTCAGCAAGCCCACTTGTCGCTCATATTCCGCTTCAACAGCCTGCCGGGCGAAGCGGCGCGAATTCACATTCTTGATTTCACAGCGCTGCCCTAACGTGGAGGAACCGGCCGGTTTGACGGATACATTGCAATCACAACGTAATGACCCTTCTTCCATATTCCCATCGGAAACATCCAGATAACGGACCAATTGCTGGATCTCGGTAATGAATTCGTACACTTCTTCCGGACTGAACAGGTCTGGCTCCGTCACGATTTCCAGGAGAGGAACACCGGCACGGTTAAGATCAATCAGGGTAGCTTGTGGATCCTGATCGTGGATCAATTTACCGGCATCTTCTTCCATATGCACGTGATGGATGCGCACATTGCGTCCGCTGCTGGAGAGGTAAAGAGACCCTCCCTGACAAATCGGCTGGGCATCCTGTGTGATTTGGTAACCCTTGGGAAGATCAGGGTAAACATAATTTTTGCGGTCAAAATAAACGGTGGATGCGATAGCACTTCCCAATGCCAATCCAAGTCGGATCGCTTTCTCCAGGTGCCGGATGTTGGGCACGGGCAGGGAGCCCGGATAAGCAAGGGACACCACCCCGACCTGGGTATTTGGTTCAGCGCCGAAGGTATTCCGTTCGTTGCAAAACGCTTTGGTGAGGGTATTCATCTGGACATGGATCTCCAGGCCGACGACCAGGTCGTATGATGTTTTCTGTGCTTCCATCAATACAGCAATATGCTCAAAAGCATGGTGATGGCCACAAAGATGGCAAACAATACAAAATAGGATAGCAATAAAATGCCGGATTTCACGAATGTTTTAAAGAATCGCTGCCGGTAATAGCGGCTCATAGCCACAAAACAATAGACGGCAAACAACAAGGAGGCAATGCCCAGAAAGATATCGGTATCCAGAAAATAATTGACGATGTAGTTGATGGAAAAAATAAGAAATCCGAAGGCATGATTGTGAAATAGAAAAACCAGGTGTTCGACATAAAGCCTTCCGCGCCGGATGTATAGCAACTTCATAACGAGAGCCAGGGCAAAGATCAATGCCAGGATCATCCAGGTTAAATTACCGATCGCAAAGCGCAATGCATCACCCGGAGACCGCATCAACCGGGCCAATTGCGGAGCAAGGATGGCATTCAGGCCCTCCAATTGATAGGTCTTGATCATCGAATCCCGGCTCATGCCGGAATAGATGTCGTGAAAGGCAATTTTAATGGGTTGCATGGCAATAGAGAAATCGGTGGAATCGCTGCTGCCAAACCGCTGTCTCACCTCTTTGGTCAACGTATCCAGCACCTGTTCCTGCTGGCCGGACCAGGGGTACTTGTCCCGGACAGAATCCAACAACTCCAGAGCTTGCTCCCGGGTCACCGAAGCCCGGCCAAATTGCTGGAAATTCTGGGAATCATACAGATCATTGAGGGTAATCCCCAATAAAGCAAAGTGGATGATCATGGTGACAAAGAAGATCCGGACCGGTTTGTAATAACTATTGATCTTGCCGTCAAAGAAGGCGCGGGTCAATTTGCCCGGGATCATCAGATTTTTTAGCGAAAGGAAGATGCGGCCATTGAAATTAAACACATCTTCAAAGGCATCTTTCAGAAAATCCCAAACCGATACCATGCCATCGGTGCGCAACTGCCCGCAATTGGGACAATAATTATCCGGCGAATTGAAGGAGGTCCCGCAGTTGAGGCAGGTATGTATCTCCTTTTTGATGTGGCGCTGTCGTCGTGGCATATAAAAAACGAGGTATCAGAGATAACAAAGGTAAAAGAAGTAGCAGATGTAAAAAAAGTAGCCTGGTTATAAAGTATTGGTTTATAAGGACGGGAATAGACCGGTGAGGGAGCATTACGGTTGCATTTTAATGACAGTGAACAAAAAAGGGCTCCCGAGGAAGCCCTTTTATCAAAGTTAATCAGTCTGATTCTTAATAATCCAGTGCCTGGTTGGCGACGGACGCTTTACGCACCAATTCCTGGTATTCCTGGGGAGTCAAGCCATCCATCACATAGTCGATGGGATTGACTTTACCTCCTTTGTAATGAACCTCATAATGGCAGTGGGGTGCCGTCGAAGTACCCGTGCTGCCTACCAGGCCAATTTGCTGGCCTTTCACCACTTTCTGGCCTACCTTCACATCAATCCGTGACATGTGACCATAAAGGGTTTCAAAACCAAAGCCATGGTCAATGACTACGTGCTTGCCGAAGCCGCGACCTCCGTTGATTACTTCCACGATCTTACCATCACCGGTCGCTTGGATGGCCGTCCCTTTCGGCGCGGTAAAGTCAATGCCGTAATGCATTTTTTTGATCTTGTAAATCGGGTGAATGCGCATCCCGAAACCGGACAACAATTGGACGTTGCGTTTCAATTTGTCTTCACGCACCGGTTTGATGGAAGGAATTGACCGGAGCCGGTCCTCATTTTTCTCCACCAACGTCGAAATGGTATCCAGGCTCTTGGTCTCGATGTACAATTGACGTTCCAGCTTATCCACTTTTTTCTGGGTGCTGATCAGCATTTCACCGGTATTCTCGTACTGCTGGAATTCTTCATATTGCTGGTGTCCACCGACCCCACCATTCCATACCGCTTCGTCGATGGGATCGATGCCCAGCAACGTACGGTGCACGTTGGCATCCCGTTCCTGGATATTGCCAAGAACTTTGCCGAGAAGATCGATTTGATCGGTCAGGCTGCTGTAATGCACCTTCATGTTCTCGATCTCATTCATCAACAATTTTTCTTTCGGGGAAGGGAAGTATTCATGGATGATGTAGGCGAGAAGCAGGGCGGACACCAGGCTTGCTGAAGCCAACCCGAAAAACCGCACCAAACGCTGCTTAAAAGAAACTTTTACCTTCTCAAAACGCAGGGTATGAGGGTTATAAACATACTTGTCAGAACTCATGTATACACATCATTATACGAACCAATAAAAATTAGATATGTTCCATGTGAAGATCGGGCCTAAAATTAGCAGGATTGGTGGGCTCTGCAAAATTTTAACGTATAAATAACCCATTCCTAACACGTTTCGCGCCACACCATGCATTCATATTACACAATAGTTTAATATGGAAGGAATCCGTGAATCCTCATCAACAGAATGCCAGATTTTCTAATTTTACAGCCCAATTCAAGACAAATACCGTACCATGACGGCTCAGGAAATCAGAAAGACCTTTTTAGAATTCTTCCAATCGAAAGATCACCGCATCGTACCATCCGCTCCGATCGTGAATAAAGACGATCCTACCCTGATGTTTACCAACGCCGGGATGAATCAGTTCAAAGATTCCTTTCTGGGCAATAAGCCTCCCGTGCATTCGCGAATTGCGGATACACAAAAATGTTTACGTGTGTCGGGTAAGCACAATGACCTGGAAGAAGTCGGACGAGACAGCTACCACCACACCATGTTTGAGATGCTGGGAAACTGGTCCTTTGGCGATTATTTCAAAAAAGAAGCGATTGCCTGGGCCTGGGAATTGCTCACCGGCATCTACCAGTTGGATCCTGACCGGCTGTATGCCAGCGTTTTTGCTGGCGACGAGGCTGAAAATCTGGACACCGATACCGAGGCGGAGGACTTCTGGAAGCAATATTTGCCCTCCGAACGCATCCTGCGATTCGGTAAGAAGGATAATTTCTGGGAGATGGGCGATACCGGCCCCTGTGGCCCCTGTTCGGAGATCCACATCGACCTGCGTTCAGAGGAAGAACGAAAATTGGTACCTGGACGTGACCTCGTCAACGAGAGTCACCCCCAGGTGATCGAGATCTGGAATTTGGTATTCATCCAGTACAATCGCAAAGCCGACGGGTCATTGGAAGAACTGCCTGCCAAACACGTCGACACCGGTATGGGTTTTGAACGGCTCTGCATGGCCATTCAAGGTAAAAAATCCAACTACGACACCGATGTTTTTACCCCCTTCATCCGGCAGATTGAAGATTCCACCGGCATCCAATACACCAACCGGTATGCCGAAGATGCCCTCTCGGACATCGCCATGCGGGTGGCCGTCGACCACGTCCGCGCGGTTGCATTTACCATCGCCGACGGACAATTACCCTCCAATACCGGGGCAGGCTATGTCATCCGCCGGATCTTGCGCCGTGCCGTCCGTTACAACTTCAGCTACCTGGGTCAGGAACAGCCATTCCTGCATACGCTGATCCCATTGCTGGCCGATCGCTTTCAGGACGTCTTTCCCGAGTTGAAAGCCCAGGAAGAATTTGTCCATCAGGTGATCTTCGAAGAAGAAAAGTCCTTTCTGAGAACCCTGGCAGCCGGATTAAAAAAAGTGGATCAGGCGGAAGCACCCGGGGGTGTACTGGATGGAACTTTCGTCTTTGAGCTATACGACACCTATGGTTTTCCGATCGATCTGACCCGGTTGATCGCTGAAGAAAAAGGTTTGAAAATAGATGAAGCCGGGTTCAGGGATGCGCTGGAAGCCCAGCGGGAACGCTCACGGGCCGATGCCAGTAAACAGACCGGAGATTGGGTGATCCTGCATGAAGGAAGCTCCCAATTTGTCGGCTACGATCAGTCAGAAGTAGATTCAACACGCATCCTGAAATACCGCCAATTGATCGAAAAAGGGAAGCCGGTTTACCAGGTGGTGCTGGAGGCTACTCCTTTCTATGCGGAAGGCGGAGGACAGGTTGGTGATACCGGCACCTTGTGGTTTGGGGGGGAAGCCATCCGGGTGATCGATACTGTCAAGGAAAATGATTTGTTTATCCATCTGGTGGAACGATTGCCGGAGACCAGCGCCCTGCGGCAACCGGTGAAAGCGGTCATTGATGCATCCCGCCGTCAACTGATCGAAAACAATCATTCAGCCACTCACCTGCTCCATGCGGCACTGCGCCAGGTTCTGGGCGATCACGTTCACCAGAAAGGCTCCCTGGTCAATGAGGACTACCTGCGATTCGACTTTTCCCATTTCAAAAAAGTTGAACAGGAAGAACTCGATCAGATTGAACAGATCGTCAACCGCAAAATCCGCGAAGACATCCGTCGCGGCGAAGACCGTAACATCCCGATTGAACAGGCCAAAGAGGCCGGCGCAATGATGCTATTCGGTGAAAAATACGGAGATACTGTCCGCATGATCACGTTTGACCCCGGTTATTCCCGCGAATTGTGCGGCGGGTGTCATGTCACCGCAACCGGTAAAATCGGACTACTAAAAATTACTTCAGAATCGGCGGTTGCTGCCGGCGTACGGCGGATCGAAGCACGGACTGCCATTGGTGCCGAAGCCATGATCCGCGAAGAAGAAGCCCTGCTGCGGAACATCCGGCAATTGGTAAAGGCCCAGCAGGATCCGACCTTGCAAATCGAACAATTGCTGGATGAAAACCGGACATTAAAACAAAAAATTGAAGCGCTATTGGGTCAGCAGGCCGCTTCTCTTAAATCCGAATTGGTCGCCAAAGCGGTTACCCAAAGCGGTTATCGTTTATTGGCTGAAGTCATCGATATAGAAGATGCCAAGGTCCTCAAGGATCTGGTGTTCCAATTGGAAGCTACTTTGCAGCCGGCATTGATTGCCATTGGCGCCTCGATCGATGGCAAACCTCAATTGATGATCAAGATCAGCCAATCACTCATCGATGAAAAAGGTTGGCATGCCGGCAACCTGGTCCGGGCAGCAGCCAAATCCATTCAGGGTGGCGGTGGCGGACAACCCTTTTTCGCTTCTGCAGGCGGAAGCGACGCGAGTGGGCTAGGTGCCGCCATCGATTCGATCAGGAAACAGGCAATAGGATAAATCCCGCCTGTTATTAACCTACCTGGTTTGAAGAAGTTACTTGTACCAATCCCGCATTCATTTGCGGAGTCCCGGGTACAGACTCTTTTACAGGTGAATCAGTTCTTGCTGTTTATCTCTTTCAAGAGTTCATCCACAGCGGCTTTTAACTGTTGATCGTCACCCACCTTGTATTCCGGATCATTTTCGACCTGGATATCCGGCACGGCCGGTCCGTGCTCCATATTCTCCCCGGTAGCCTTGACGTACCAGGCCCGGAAAGGCAAACGTACAAAGGAACCATCCATCAAACCGTAACCTCCGGTTGAGATGACCGCTCCGAAGGTGGCTTTACCGACCAGTTTACCAATGCCCAGCGTTTTATAGGCATGGGAGAAAATCTCCGCATTGGAATAGCTTGATTCATTACACATGGCAATCGAAGGCTTGGTCCAGGCCGACAACGGCAAACGCTCGCCGAACGGATAATGATTCCTGAATTTGGTGTTCTCTTTCTTTAGGTCGGCGGCCGCTCCGCGTGGTATCGTGTAAGCATGCTGACGTACATTCAAAACAGCCATCAGCATATCGGTCGTCCAGCCGCCTCCGTTGTAACGAACATCGATCACCACCCCTTCTTTACC
>JAGQXC010000184.1 GCA_020436785.1 Saprospiraceae bacterium
AATTGATTAAAACCCAACGACAAAACCTCAAGGTCGGAAAGATTACCAATGGAAACAGGAATGGGTCCACTCAATTGGTTGGAATCCAAAACGAGCCATTTTAAGTTTAATATTTCCCCAATTTCAGATGGTATGGATCCCATTAGTCCATTATTGTCTAAATCAACGCGCTCTACACATCCATCTCCACTAAATGCAAGTCCATACCAGAACGTTATTGGCTGGTTCAAGTCCCAGGAGTGGATCCAGTTTGATCCACTTGTGGCATTATACAAAGACACCAAAGCCAATGAATCCCTTTCCCGACAATCGTCAGAAATAACATTAATAGTAATCGTATAACTCTCCAGTGTTAAATCAGGCGCACGAGGATTAGAAATATGAACATCATATTGACCCGCATCACTGAATGAAACAGTGGTAAAATCCAGATTATTATTCCCCAAAATTACGCGGTAGGCCTTACCATCTTTATTCCATTGGTATACATTATCCGCAATATTTTCATCCACGAGTAAATCAATCTGTAAGTTCGATCCAAATACTGCATAAATCACAGTGTCTCTAAATATCTTTTGTTGCGGGCTATAACCTACATTCCCACCATTTCCTTCGGTCAAATTTGTATTTGAAGTAAGGCTGCTTAGAATATCTTCAAATGTCAGTTGGTTATTTTCTACAAAATAAAGCTTCAACTGAGGGCATGGAGTTGCCAGATCAGGGAGTTCCTGATATAAATAATTGTATCCTGTGACCAATTGCTGCAAATTTGGCAAATTGGAAAAATTGGGAATTCCCCCTGTTAAATTATTATGAGTGCATTGTAGAGAAATAAGCTTCGGACAATTGGTAAAATCGGGTATGGATCCGGATAAATTATTATACCAGCAATTCAAATTCTCCAGATTTGGCAAATTGGAAAAATTGGGAATTTCTCCACCGAGAGGGTTGTTGGCACAAAACAGTGTGACCAGGTTTGGTAAATTTGAAAAATCAGGAATTCCTCCGGTAAGAGTATTCATTTCAGCATTGAATGTCTCCAGGTAGGGCAAATTTGAGAAATCAGGTATCGATCCAGATAATGCATTATTGCGGCAGTACAAATGTATTAACTCTGGCAGCCCGGTAAAGTCAGGTATTGTACCCGTAAAATGATTGTAACTTAGATTTAAAATCTCCAATCTCGGCAACTGCAAATCAGGGATAGTGCCGGTTAAATTATTGCCATGCTGGCCAGTGATATCCAATTCACATAAATTATCTCCACCATCAAGGTCAACACACCTTACACATCCTTCTTCATTCAATTCCACTCCATACCAGGTATCCATCGGCTGATTCAAATCCCAGGTTACTGTCCAGTTTGGTCCATCTGTCGCATTGTACAAGGCTACCAGAGCCAATGAGTCTCGCTCACGACAATCAATTGCAATAAGCTCTCCCTGGCACCCACAGTCACCTTGTATTCTGTCATTGCTCGTATTGGGATCTCCATCATCACAGGGTGCACCAGTTTGTGGCTCACCAGCACAGAAGCGCGAGAAATCGCCCTGCCAGGGTAGCTTTGGGTTGTTAGAAAAACCATAACTGATCGAACAAAATGCGCTAAACGAGCTATCAAAACATCCTTCAAGATTGTTATTGTCAAGACCTATGGTACCGAGGTTTTCCAATTGACTTAATTCAGCTGGTATCTCACCACTTAATTGATTAAAATTTAGCCACAAGATATCAAGGTTGGATAACTTTGATAATTCAGGAGGAATGCTTCCTGATACTTCATTGAAACTAAGTCTAAAAGACTTGAGCATAGTTAAATTACCAAATTCCCTAGGTATTTGACCTCTGAATCCATTATTCCCCAGCCCTAATTCCTCTAAATATGATAATTGCCCTATTTCAGGTGGTAAGCTGCCTGTTAAAGCATTTACATCTAAATGAAGTTCTACCAATGATGTCAAATTTCCCAAGTCATTTGGCAATTCACCTGTCAATTGATTATAACCAAGGTCCAGGTTGTTTAATTTTACCAGGCTCCCTAATTCAAAAGGGATGGAACCAGTTAAATCATTTTTACTGAGGTCTAGTTCTTCCAGTTGAATCAAATTACCCAAGTCTTTGGGAATGCTTCCAATTAATTTATTAAAGCCTATTGATAGAACTTTTAAATGCCGTATTTCGCCAATTTGTATAGGTATACTTCCTGTCAGATTATTCCCAGAATTGTTGTCATTCTTTACAATACCGCAATCTGGCACTCCATCCAAATCCAAACAGGTTACACAGCCATTACCATTCAACTCCACTCCGAACCAGGTATCCATCGGCTGATTCAAGTCCCAGGTCACCGTCCAGTTTGGTCCATCTGTTGCATTATACAAGGCTACCAATGCTAGAGAATCCTGGCCTCGACAGGATACGGTATCTCCTGCGCAAGAGCAATCTGTCCGTATGCGGTCATTTAACGTGTAGGGATTGGAGTCATCGCAAGTGGCACCGGTTTGTGATTCCCCGGCACAGAAACGGGAGAAATCGCCTTGCCAGGGAAGCAACGAGTTATTGGTAAAATCATAATCGATGAAACAACTGGAAGTCAGTGATTGAGGAAAACAACCACTAAACTGATTATCGTTCAGTTTTAAAATGGAAAGATTACTTAATGTTCCCAGGTAATCAGGCAACTCATCATTCAATTGATTTTGATAGGCGATGAATTCAGCCAGACTGTCTGCATTACTTAAACTTTTAGGCAATGCTCCAGACAAATTATTCTGATACAACCAAAGCGCTTTTAGCTTGGACATTGAACCAAAAATTTCTGGAATATCTCCTACTAGCTGATTGTTATCCAGCCATAATAATTGAAGATCTTTCAATTGGGATAACTCCAAAGGTATTAATCCCGATAGTTCATTATTTGCAAGCAGCAGCCAGGACAATTGAGTTAGATTACCTAACTCTTTTGGAATCTCACCCGTCAAGGCGTTTAATCGCAAGTCCAACTGGTTTAGTTGGCTTAAATTACCTATCGAACCTGGTATGGTTCCGGATAGATCATTATCCGCTAGCAATAACAAACGCAATGCTCCAAGTTGTCCCAACTCGACGGGTATTTCTCCATGTAAAGCATTGGCTCCTAACTTAATTTCCGTTACACAACCTTCATCATTCATCTCAACCCCATACCAGGTATCCATCGGTTGATTCAAATCCCAGGTTACGGTCCAGTTTGGTCCACCTGTAGCCTTATAAAATACTACAAGTGCAAGTGAGTCATTCTTATGACACAATAAATCCTGACCAATACAAACACAATCATTATTTATATTATCATCTATGGTATTAGGATTACCATCATTACATGGTGAACCGATTTGTTGTTCACCATTGCAATAAAAGGATAAATCACCCTCCCAAGGCAATCTTGGATTATCAATAAATTTCCACGGTTGATCACAAAATCGTTTATATGATTCAGGAAAACATCCTTCAAAGTCATTTGACCAGAAATCGATTATCTTTAATTCAGGCAATCGCCCAAGCACCTCTGGAAGCTGTCCAAATAAGTTATTTTGGCTAAGTCTAAAAGATTCTAATTTTGTCAAATTTTCCAAGTTGGCTGGCACTTTCCCTGATAGATTATTCCCTTGCAACCATAATTTTTTAACATTAATTAAATTACCTAATTCATTCGGAATCGTATCTTTAAAATTATTCTCATGTAAAAAAAGGACTTCAAGTTTATTTAAATTACTTAAACTAGTAGGGATTTCTCCCTCCATATTATTCCATTGTAACTTAAGTTCTTTTAAAGACTGCAAATCACCTAATTCCTGAGGGATAATCCCTGTAAGTTTATTTTCATGTAACCAAAGCAATTCCAATGATTTTAATTTTCCAATTGCTTTCGGTAACGGCCCAGTCAATCCATCATTCCACGAAATATTTAATATTTTTATTTGACTAAAATTCCCAATTTCTTCAGGTAAGTAACCCATTAAATTAACACCTTGAGTGCTTCTATCTCCACAATCATCCCAGCCATCTAGATCTAAACATTCAACACATCCTTCCGAATTTAAATGGACCCCAAACCAACTATCTATATTTTTTTTAAAGTTCCACCTATAATTCCAATTTGGCCCATCCATTGCATTGTACAATGCAACCAATGCCAATGAATCCCGCTGCCGGTCACAGGTCTGGCCGGTAAGGGTTTGGGGCAAGAAGGCGGCTATAAGGATAATAAGGATCAGTTTGTTAATGCCATTATGGATCCAACGTGTATATCTCGCATTCATGCTACTGGTTTTGGGTGTATTGCGTTCCGTCCTCTAATGTTAACACATCCCCTCATTATGATTTTATTCATCACGAATAAATATCGGTAACCGCCCTGCTACCGGTTCCTGCAGCAGGACCGGGCGTTGGGAGGTAATGATGTCTTTCTTCTCGGCAACCAGCTCAGGCACACGGTCACGGGCATATTCGTACCACTCGCCCAGGGTTATGATGCGGTTGTCATCCTGGTCAATACCGGCGGTAGCGAGACCTTCCTTTAAGGCCAGGGTGAACGCGCTGTTGTCCCAGCGGTCATCGGCATAGGACAACTCGCCGGGTCCACAGGACAGCACGAAGTAAAAATCATTGGCACTGGCAGCCAGGGCATGTAGTGCCTCCGACAACGCGATCTCATCGGGTATGGGTTCCGACTTTACCCCTTCCGGCACATCCAGGTTGGCGATGGACCCGCTGTAGCAGGCGTCAATGAAGAGGATCTTTTTACAAGGTAATAGCTTCAGCTTATCAAGTACCTCGGTCTGAAAATCCAGTGATGTTTCCTCTTCATACAAAAAATCAAAATCGGAAGCCGCCAGCCGATAGCGATCATCAAGGACAAAGCCATGCGAAGACCAATAGAAAATAAGCACATCGTTGGGCTTGATGCGCCCGAACTCCAGGTAGTCCAGCTGGATATCACGGATGCTCTTCCGGATGGCTTGGGTTGTCGTACTACTGGCCGAATTGTAAACTGTGGTGTTGACACGATCGAACAGCAGGTCTTCCTGTCCACTGAAAAGCTGACTGAAGTCCTGCGCATCCTTGCTGACCCAGGGCAGATCCTCAAAAGGCACTCCGTAAGCGTACACATGCAGATTGACTCGCGGCGGTTCGTAATAAACAAAGACATCGGGAACCGGACACTGGTGCTCAGCATTGGACAGCAGAACTTCTATCCGGTTTTCCCCTTCATGCAATACGGCAGAGGCTTGAAGGTTGTACTGATAGCCAACAACATACGGCCCACCCTGCCAGGTTGATGACACGGTGTCGACCCCACCTTGATAATGGACCAGGGTCTGGACTTTCCAGAAAGAATCCACCGGCTGATTGGACACATAACGGAGCAACAAAGGAAAGCGATCCAGCTGGGTATGCACCACATCCGCTTTCTGGATCGGATCCGGCTGGATCCAGAACAGTTGACCTTGCCACATTTCGTCTACGGATGGCTTCACCACCTCTTTTTCTTCAGTCAAAGTGGGTTGAAAGTCAGGCAGGGTCACTTTTTGCAGAAAGGAATCCAGGGGCAAAGCCTCCACCTGGCTGGAGGTAATTTGACCCAACGACCTGTTTTTCAAAGCATCCAGGGCCAATATGGCGATGCGCTGCTGCCGGGCATCCTGGTAAGCCATTTTTACCGGGTTAAGGTCCAGGCGATAATGTCTCATAAATACAATCGAATCGTTGTGATGTGAAACCAGCACCTCCAGATGGAGACTATCTTCGGCATCCTGCCCCAGATGGAAAGGCACCTGGATTTCCCTGGTCTCACCAGGAGCAATCTTAACGGGTGCCAAATCATTATCCAATTCAAGCCAACCCGGAGCGATGAGTTTTAATTGTACCGGTTGAGTTGAGCTGTTACCGGAATTTTTGATTTGCAAAGGTAGGAATGCAAAATGATCTTCCTGATGATCACCCAGGCGAATGGAATCCAGTGTCACCTCATAGTGTTCTTCCGGAGCAACACCGGCGAAGAATTGAGCATCAGCCAAGGGCCGGCCCCCAGCCTCCAGTTGAATGGAGGCATTACCGGGGCTTTGGGATGCAAAAGGGAATGCAAAATATTGGCTTATTTTTTCACCAGGTGCAATCCACACCGAAGTCTGGGTAGCCCCGACCGTGGTCTGGCCATCCACCTGAATGGTGACTTTCGGAGCCCGGATTGGCGTAGATCCGCTATTTGTCAATTCCAGCCAGGATATCAATGTTTCGCCGCTCCGGACCGTATCTTCCGGAGGGTGCCAACGCCATGGATTTTCTGAAAAGTCAAAGTTTTTCAATTGCGGTGATGCTTGCAGATTCACCATCCAGCCATCGGCGCCATTGGCATCACCGGAGGCACTTTGTCCAAGTACCTGGATCCTGCCCGAAGCTAACTCTCTTGCAGAAGCAAACCATTCGTCCTGGCTACCACCCAGAAATCGCTCCCGGATAGCATTTCCAGCCGAGTCGATAACCTGGATCCACCCTTGCGAACGATGGGCACCCTGGCGCAGGTGGGAGTAACTCAATCCAAACAAAATCAGGGTATCGATATCACTCCGAACGATGACTCGTCCTTCATCCCTGAACCGGCCACCGTATAATTGCGATGCCAGGATCTTACCGGAAGCAGCATCCAGTTTGAGTATCCCGGCCTGATCCCTGAACCGGGGATCCCATGCATTGGCCAACACGATCAATTCCTGGGAAGTAAAAGGAAAGATGTCCACTCCCTTCCTGAATGGCTCTTGATTGCGCTTTTGCCAGTGGATAGCACCGGCCTGATTCATCGAGAACGTGATCAACCGGTTATTACCCGCTGTACCGGTCCCGTACAAATTGCCATTCAGCAGGATCAATTTCTGCACCGCACCGGGGTCCGCATCCAGGCTCGTCTTCCACTTCACACCATGGTCGCGATAGGCAATTACACCGGGCTTATTCTCCATCGAACCGCCCAGGAAATACTGGCCGGGGTCCGCCTCCGTAATCGTATTCCAATAGGCATTTGGGGTAGGATCGTAATAAATAAACCGATCCAGTAGCCTTCCTTCTTTTGAGAAGGTCAGCATAATGGGCTTAACTTCAGTTGTATTAATCGATCCGGCCAGGGATATGGCTCCAACCACTACAATATCACCTTGTTTATTTATGAGTACACCTCTACCCTCATCATCGTGGGTATATCCGATGTTTTTACGCCACAGGATTTCGCCGGCAGAATCGGATAACTGGATCAGGATGTCTTTACCTTTACCTTGCTTACCCTGAGTGAATCCGACCGCAACGATTTCCCCTCCAGGAAATACATCCATTGCCATAAATGCATCGTCTCCCGGCAACAATGAAAGACGCTCTGAGACCGGTTCAGTGATTTGTGCCGATAGCTGCCGGATGGGTATGGTACAACACATCAGTAAAAACAAAAGGAAGATGGGTTGATGTCTCATATTGGATCTTGCATCTACAAATTGGCTCCTCTAAATTACGATCATTGAATTTAATACTTGACGGTATAATCTTAAAAAACCATGACCGGTTTAACTCGGTCATGGTTTATGTTTAGGATGTTATGCCATTAAATCAATCCGGGAAATTAAAACCTGGTGCTATCAAATCCCTGACCAATCTGTTTTCGACGGTGTCGACCAAGGTGTCAAAAAGTGGAACTTTGATTTTGGACCATCTATCACAAATGATCAAACCTTGAATACCGTTAATTGAGCACCTGATAGGATACCTTGATAAACTTTTCCGAAAGATAGGTGGTTCCCATCCGGCATTGAGCAATGTATCCACCCGCACTCCAAGAAGCCAGGGGTACCCGTATGCGTTGAACGCCCGCCTCTTCCACCTGACGGTAAGCCCAGATGAAACGGCCTTGCATATCGTAAATCTTTATCTCCACTTCCCCGGGCTTTGGAACGGTAAGCGCTATATCCGTAAAACTATTGGCGGGATTGGGTGAGATGGAATTGATCTCAAAGTTATTTTTTGGTGCGGAAGCACGCGTTTCGATCCGGATGGCATAGGGGTCATTGTTACTATCCTCGACCATGTTCATCATCCGGCCTTTCGTGGTGGTAAACAAATCAGGCGTGGACAAATTGTTATCAGTACGAATCCTTAAGCGTAATACAGGGTCCCCGGCATTTATCGTACGTATTGCAGTAGATTCATTCACCCAAACAATATTCAGCTCCTCACCGGATTTCGACTTTCGAACGTAATAATCCTGATCGTCAAAGCCATTGAGGACATCCGATTCAACATCCAGGATCTCAATTCCGGATAAGAGGGGCAGGCTTAATTGCAGCCCTTCCAGTTTTTGGTCGTTCTTTGCCAAAATGTTGATGGTCTTATAAGGTCCATTTAATGTGGCTGCATCCCAACTGGCTTCCCAGGTGATGGCTTCCCGAATTTCGACCGGCTGTTCCTGCAGATTGCGGCGGGCATCGAGGGTCACGTCACCGATCTTAACCCCAATAAAATTGACCCCCTGTTCGGCTTTTGCCGGATTGGTCAATTCCGCGACCACGGGAAATTCCTCCGTCAATGGCGCCTCAGGATGGTTGAAAACATAAGACTCAGGGATGAATTTCCAGACGTACGGATTGGGCAAGGTATCGATAACACCCAGCATCAGTCGTTTGATCAGGACCAGATCGATCACACTTAAATGCCGGTCGTCGGAAACATCGGCGGCGATGTATTTGTAGGGTGAGTCAAAAGGAAGGATCTCTAAGAGATGTTGTTTGATGGCAATGATGTCTGCGATACTGATCCCATTCAGATAATCGCCTCCTTTACTGACGTGGATGGCATAATCCACCCCATTGGGTATCTGATCAAAATGATAATGACCGGTCGCATCGGTATAGGTTGAAAATTCATTCAATTGAACCAACGCGTTGGCAATCGGTTTGCCATTTTCGATGTGTACCAGTCCGGAACAATCATTGAAAACCCGCAAGCACATCGTTCCCGATTCCAGTCCGTAAGGGATCGCCTGAAGGCCGTTCAGTTGAGCGCGATAAAACTCGATAGGCAGAAACTCTCCGTCAAAGTGTACCGATACGCAGGTGTCTACGGCCTGTACCGGGGTAAAAAAAAGGTAAAAGAGGGGCTGATCCCCCGGCCATGCAGTTCCATTGGCCTCGGTACTCAACCAAATCATTCCCAGATGATCATTCCGAAGGGCTATATCCTGGCCTGACAATCCAGGCAAATGAATGGATCCGACTGAATCAAAATGAAAAAGGGAGGATTCGGGAAGTTGGATGCTAAACTGCATGCCCAACATATTGGTGAATCCACTGGCAAATACCGGCAATGCCACTTGGCCATTAGGATCTGCTTCAATGGAAGGCATCGAAAGACGGACATAGGGAATATCAAAGGGTGTAACCTTCACATTATTTAATTTGGAACATTCTGTAAGGTAGTCTGCATTGGCAACCGCAATTAAAAAATGATATTCATTGAAATTCAGTGTCAAGGGGTTGGAACTAATGATCGTAAAGGTTTCTCCTGCCGCAATGGGGTTCAAAGGAAATTCACCCAAAGTAACCTTACTGTGGAGGATGTCGGATTGATCAAGGATAGAATCCCTGGAAAAATAGATGGATACGGTTGCATTATCCTCCAGATTCAGTGATGGACCCTGCAGATCGGTGGCCTGGTTTCCTATATTTTTCAAATGAAAAGAAATGGTCTGATCGGTTGGGGTAAATTCAAGGACATTCAGCTGAATGAGGGCAAGATCTGCACAGGAATCCGGGCTTTGCGCAGAAATGGTTTTCACCGAAATCAGTAGAATCGCCCAGAGGAGTTGGTACATGTTCTTTTTCATAATCATGGATTTTTTTCGATTTGTCCATAGATTGCAGCACAAACCAAATGTTAACAGCCAACAAAAAATGGCTCGGTGAATCTCAGTTCATATTGGCTACAGGCAGAAGGTTTTTTTGGATTACTGTTAACATTTATAGAAATGGAGCAATCTAAATAGGCAAGACATGACCGATGAGGAGATCATCCAACTGATCCAGGATGAAAAACAAGAAGGTATGGTAGCGCTTTACGATGACGCTTTCAACCTTGTCCGAACCTTGGTTATCCGAAACAGTGGTTCTTCAGAGGATGCTGAAGACCTATTTCAGGAAGTGCTGGTCGTCCTGGTCAAACAGATCCGCAAGGGTTCTTTTGAGTTAAAAGGGAAACTGACCACCTACATTTATGCGGTGGCTAGCAAGCAATGGCTGTATATACTGCGTCAACGCAAAGGGAAGGAAGCTGTAAGCCTGGATGATGGGAAAACAGTGGCACTCGAAGGATGGGCGGAAGAAGACCTGGCGGAAAAAACTGAATATGAAGAAAAACACACCTTGATCGCTGAAAAATTAAAACAGCTCAATGAAGAATGCCAGAAGATCATTCAATGGTTTTATTACAATAAGATTCCGTTGCTGGAAATCGGAAAGAAATTGAAATACACGGAAGGGTCGATCCGCGTGAAAAAGAATCGCTGCATGAATTATCTTAAAAAATTAGTACTAGGTGAATCCAAATGATAAAAACGATAAAACCCCGCTGGAACAATGTGAAGAACATTTCCAGCTTACAGCCGGTCAACCAGACCCGGGATTCGATGCATTGATCCAAAAGGACCCGGAAGTGCGTTTTTGGTATGATCAACTCCCGCAAATCATTAAAGCGGTGGAAAAAGTTACAGAAGATCAAATAAGGGAAGAAATTCGGGCGGCTCATGCTTTTTGGCAAACTGGTGCTGATGACCCTGATGAAGCCTGGGAAGATGATGTCATGAAAGCTCTGGATCTGAATGAATCCAATAAAATCAGGACCGAGATCCATAACATCAATCCGTCTACGACACAAAAAGAGCCAGTGATTCGGAACCTCTATTACCAGCGAATCATCCAGATTGCAGCCATCGTCTTACTGGCTATTTTGAGCTTTTGGGGCTATCAAAATTGGAATTCAGCCCAGCATTTAAAACAAGGTTTACTCGCCTACGGACAATTCATCCAGGACGATATCGATCAACTGGAGTTGCAAGGCATTGGAATAGAAAACCCGGACGCCCGTGAACAATTGTCTGAGGTACTTAAAAATTTTGGCAGCAACCCGGCTCTTGACCTGGAGAAGCTGGACGCCGTCCTCAACACGACACCTGATCTGGAAGAAGCCTACCTTTATAAAGCCATTTCATTGGCCCGGTTAAAACGCTATGAAGAGGCCTTGGCTACCTTGGAAAATATTAATGAAACGAGCTTCGGTTGTGAATTACCTTATTATAAAGCCTTGATCCGTCGTATGAATGGCGATAAGAGTGCACTCCGAGAGATACGCGAATTGCCACAACGTTATCCGGATTGCCAATTAACCGAAGAAATAAACCAATTACTCAAGGAATTGTGAAAAGGACCTGTACATATGGCTTATTGTTAATCTTCACCTTAATGACACAATTCGTCCTGGGTCAATCCATGATTGATACCATCTATCAGCATATTTTACAGGCCAACGCCATTGATCCAGCCATCGCCCCAGCGCTAGAAATTGCACCTTCCAAAAGTTTTGGCGCTGCCTATCAACCGTCTTCAAATACGATCCTGGTGGAAAAACATCTTCTGTTTGCGCTTGATGAAATGGGCGAATCAAAAAAAGATGCATTGGCTTTTCTAATCGGCCATGAACTGACGCACGCCCTTCAACATCTGGATCATTTTGAACATTTCATCGCCTACGACAAATCCCCAAACCACGATCGGAATAAGGAAGAAAGTGCTGATATTCAAGGTGCATTTATGGCCCACCTGGCTGGTTTTGAATGCGGCCCGGTACTACCCCACTTAATAGACGCTTTGTATCAAATCTATCAGCTGCAGGATGATTTGGCAGGTTATCCTACCAAATCGGAAAGGCAGTACACCATTTGGAAAGTAGTTGATCAGGTGAACAAACTGCAATACATGTATGAACTGGCCAATCTATTAACGCTTGGGGGTGAAGAAGCATTGGGGAGCAATTTGTACACCGAAATCATGACGTATGTACCTAGCCCGATCCTGGAATACAACATCGGGATCGGATTTGTTCGAACTGCACTTAAAAGTTGCAGTTATCAGGTGGATCAGTTTGTCTTACCGATCGAGTTGGATTGGTCGTTGCGATTAGACCTTCCAAAATTACCGGGCGGAACCAAAGAATTGCCGATCGGCGAGCGGTACAAGCGGGATATAAATTTGAAAAAAGCGAGCATTCACTTTATGAAGAGCCTTGAGCTGAATCCGGAGTACACCAATGCCATTGCCGGTTGGGCCATGGTCAAGCTATTGGAAGAAAATTACAATGAAAGTCAGGATATTCTGGGCAAAGCGCTGAATTCGGTCAGCCTTACCCAAAAAGGCAAAGACCTCTTTCAACTTATCCTGGGTATCAGTCACCTGGCAACCGGTGCTGTTTCTAGCGCAAATCAAATCTTCAGGCACATCAATGATCCATCGTATGCTTTCTATGCAAAACTCAATGAGCGCCTAGCCAGTAATCAAAAGGTGGAACCACCAAATGGTTCCATCCCTAAGATTGTCGATTTTCCTGAATTTGCTAGCTCGCCCACAGAACTGAGGTTTAAAGTCCAGAACGCTTTGGTTGAGGTATCGGGTCACAATTACCGGCTAACCACCGTATCCGGATGTCAATATGATTTTATCCATGTGGATTCGGCAAAGGATCAAGGGGTTCCATTCCATGAAATCAAAAATCAGATCAGCGACAACCTGCAGTATTTGAGTCATTACGATCCATTTACACACCAGTGGATTGCTTATTACTTCACCACCCTGCCCTGCTCCTCCCCGTCAAAATGACGACAGCCTTCACCTGATGTTCAGTCTTACTACCCATTATTTTATGAAATAATTTAGGAATGCTGTTAACAATGTGCAGATCCTGCAATACATGTACGTGAACAGATTAGAAACAACAAAAATCACGTACCATGAAAACCATCGTTACCTTATCCATCCTGACACTTTTCATCGCTTCACTACCAACAACCTCGCAGGCACAGCCGTCCACCGTTCAGTCAGAATTAGCCAGTATTCTACAAAAACGTCACAATGGCGGCAAATCAAAAACACTGATGGTAAAATCCCGCTATGGCAAACGCAAAAGCCGGGTGACTAAAAAATACGTAGCAAAACCAAAATGCGTGCGTAAACGGGCAAAATCCCAACGTCAGGCTGCCAGGCGCCGCTCGCATCAATCGGTGAGAATGCCTTTCTAAAATAACAAATTCATAATCGTTTAAAAATCCCTTAAATAATTAACACATGAAATCAAATCACACCTTCAAAATCCTTCTCTTTTTCGGCCTACTATTCTTCTTGGGCGCATCTTATGCACAAATCAGTCAGGGCTCTATCCGGTTCGGTCCGGACATCAGTTACAGCAACAGTAAACTGAAAATCGACGGAATTAGTGCAAAATTCAAACAGTCCAACTTGAACGCTGGAATAACCGGAGGTTATTATGTCATCGATAACCTGGAGATAGGTGTCAGTTTAGGACTTTTATCCAATAAATCGAAGGTAGAATCTTACGAGGAAAAACAATCCGGATTCACTTTTGGTCCACACGTAGCCTATATGGTCCCCATCTCGGATAATTTGTATTTACCCATTTTAGGAGGCTTTGGATACAATTCATTAACGATTGATACCGATTACGATGAACTAACCTTCGGCGGCATTTCCTTTGGAGTGGGCACTGGTTTAGAATACTTAATCGATCACAAAATTGGAGCCCGAATGAGTCTCGGCAGTGATTTTGGCACGCTGAAGGACAATGACTCCGAAGCAGAAATTGATGTCAATGCATTTCAGTTTGGAGTTGGAGTAAGCTTCTATTTCTAACTAAAAATCATGGATCCGGGAGGAATGCTCCATTGAAAGATTATGGCCCTCCCGGTTAATGATTCGGCATTAAAATGTATTTCTAAATAAGCATGGTAATGTCAATCTTTAAATTCCAATTGTACGGCTAAGTACAGGCTGGCCACCTTCTGTGACACACAAATGGAGTCTAGAAAACCAACTTTAAACAAGGAGTTATTCCGAAAATCCATAAGAGTAGGAACTGAATTCTAAAAACTTATTCTGATGAAAAAAATTTTTAATTTATTAATCCTTCTGAGTGCAATCAACTTTTGTATAGCTCAAAATGGATATAACGTCTATAATACCACGTACGGAATCCCAAACATCTTGCCAACACAAACTATTCAGTCAAATGTTTTCGCTGGGTATGATGTGTACAATACAACCTATGGAATTCCAAATATCTCACCAACGCAAATCACCAAACCAAATATGTATGGCGGATACGATGTCTACAACACAACCTATGGGGTACCTAATATTACGCCATCAAAAACCACTAAACCAAATACATATGGCGGATACGATATCTACAACACAACGTATGGAATCCCCAATAGTACAGCATCAAAATCTACTAAACCAAACATGTTTGGAGGATACGATATCTATAATACAACCAATGGGATACCAAACATCACTCCGGCACAAACCACCAAACCCAATATATATGGGGGATATGATGTATACAATACGACCAATGGGATACCAAACATCACTCCTGTAAAGGTTATCAAACCTAGGGGTTATAATTAATCACCATTTTTAATAGCGGATTAACCAGATCAATTTTCCCCCAATCATCTCGACCAAAAGCTCGGTTAATCCGCAATTCTAAGGACTATTCCAATTTGATATTTTTTGACAGGAAGACTGCCCCGATGCCTTAGAACTTCCCGCATATTCACAATTCTATTTCCTCACTTTAACTAATTTATCATGTCCATAAAATTAAGTCGATTAATGTACTTCGTCCTATTATTAGGAGTCCTGATTGGAAGCTCAAATAGCACGATAGCCCAAACCGTGTACATAACAAAAACAGGAGCTAAATACCATACCAAGGATTGCCGCTATTTGAAATACAGTTCTATTTCAATCGAATTGAAAAAAGCGTTAGAACTCGGAAAAACAGCATGTAGTGTTTGCAAACCAGTGCGTACACAATCGAACACAAAAAATTCTGAAAGCGTCACCACAACTTCTCATAATTTAGTCCAGTCAAAAAGATGTTCAGCGATCACTCAAGCTGGTACGCAATGCAAGCGATTCACCCAGGATTCAAGTGGGAAATGCTGGCAACATCAAGGTGAGGCTCCTTCCTGATTATCCAAAAATGTATTTGGTATCCAATTTATAGAATGTAAAAGAGCCGCCGGAAACACATTCCGGTGGCTTTTTTTTAATTCCTACCTCCTAATAACCTGCTCAACCCTTCCAGATCATCCGTGTTGATCAGATCCACGCCTAAGCGCAGCATCGTCGACCAGGACAACTTGGTATCGGGTATCGCCCATAACCGTAACTTCTTTCCCTGGACATGACAGGCTTTGGCCAGTTGCTGGATGGCTTTACGCATCTTACGCGGCATCAGGGTCTGGCCATCCCAGCTGCCAATCGTTCCAAATGAAATACTGACAACGGGCATACGATCCGGACTGATGCTCCGCTGCAGATCATCCGGTCGACCATCGAGAGCTACTATGATCTCCGGATCAGCGAGGATCTGTTCGATGGGGCGGTTACCGGAAATAAAGATGGTCACCGGACCATTGTGATGAGCGGTATGGAGCATTTCCTGAAATGACTCCAAGGTCTTCAGCAAGACAGAGTAAGTCTCTTTGGCTGCGGATTTAAAATCGATCATCAGATAAAAGGGCCGCGTGTATCCGGGAAATACCACACCGTCATTTTCCTTTACCCGTTCCAGTAACGGTTGGAGATACAGTTCTTCCAGGGTGGGTAATGCTTGCCGTTCTGCAGCCTGATGCGGTAGATTGTGTGTCACCACCAACCGATCGTCCACCAGGAAAACATCCGCTTCCACACTGGTGAAGCCCTGATCCAAAGCATCCAACAGCGGCCGGTTATGCTCGTAGTCGTTGTGCGCATGGGCATTGGGCAGAGGGACAACCTGAGCCATCAGACATGAAGCCGAAATGACTGATACCAATACCATGTTCAGAATCGTGTTTTGACTGCAGTAGTTCATACGTGGAATGTACGATTATTCATAGTCTCCAAGCATTAAGCTTCCTGTTTCGATGGATGAATATACGGTGGGTGATGACACAATTCCTGAATAGTTATAACTTTTGAGGATCCAATTCCCGTAAAGTCATATCTTTTAAGGATTCATCTAGTCCAACTTGCCTACTGGATACCGTCTACTGATTACTGACTACTTCTTCACCCTGAACTCAAACACATCCGGCCGGTTGTAATGCCCCGCCGGATCAAAATCCATCCGGGACCGGGTCACAAGATCCTGATCCACTTCCACGATCAGAATGCCCTCTTCATCCCAGAGTGGACCGGCAATCAATTGCCCCATCGGGTCGATGGCACAACTGCCTCCACGGCACAGGATATCGGGCCAGGACTCCAGTTCTTCAATACCCGGAAGATCATCCGGATAATCGGATTTCCGCACGAACTGATTAACCCCAAATACATAGCAACGCCCTTCCGCCGCAATGTGGTGGAGCGTATGAAACCACACGTCGCGCTGATCAGCTGTCGGGGCTACATAAAGGGTAACTCCTTGTTCATACAGAGCCATACGAGCCAGGGGCATGCGGTTTTCCCAGCAGATTAAGCCGCCCAGCCGTCCGAATGGGGTAGCAAAAGACACCAGGTCCTCTCCTCCACCCTCACCCCAGATGATCCGTTCGGCTCCGGTTGGCTTTAACTTGCGGTGCTTCCCCAGATAATTGCCCTGATCATCAATGTAAACCATCGAACAATACAGACTTCCCCGGGTTCGCTCTACCAAACCGAGTACCAAATACATCCCAAATGCTTTACACCAGGTCTGGAGGCTTTCAAGTTCCGGACCAGGCAGATCCACGCTCTCATCCCAGTATTTTTGCCAAAGAGCTCTTCCTTGGGGCTTTCGGTCACCTACGGGCGATTGAAAGGAAAAACCCCGGGGGTAAGCAGGAATAAATGCCTCCGGAAAGACGGCCAAACTGGCACCCCTTTCAGCACATTTCTCCATCCAATATCGCACCTTTTGTAAGGTATCTGCCTTGTCAAACAACACCGGGGTAGCTTGCACGAGAGCAACGCTTGAACCACTCATTTTGGTAATAAATTTATCTTCTCCAATCGGATCCAGCCCTTCTGTTCAATTTCAATCTGTACCTGTTCGCTGTCCCTGAGATGCTTTACCAACCCAAAGAAAAAGGAACAATCCGGTGCTTTTGGAAATTCATCCATTCCGACCACCCGCAATAGCCGGTCCCCTTTTTTAATACCTGCCCTCTGCGCCGGACCACTGTCCCAAATGGAAGCCACGTACACGGATTCCCCTTTCATGATTATTTCAAAACCAAAAGTCCGCCATACCTGTTCGTGGTCTGAATCTGAAATCCGGCGGATGAAAGCTCTTTGCGCTGGGAAGTCCATGATCATGCGGTGATCGTCCAGGTATTGCACACCCAATTTATTCCGCTCGTCAGCGGCTACATCAGCAATTACATTGAACAACGAATCCCTGCCAATGATCAATCCGGGCAGATAGACCATGTACAGGGTCGTATCGGCGGAACCATAAAGGCCTTCTGAAGTAAGCCCCAATCCTGAGCTCAACTGAAGATCCGACCCCGACAATTCCAAATCACGGCAGGTAGGAAGACTGATGTCCAGGTATTTCGAAAATCCGGTGTCAAAAAGAAAATAACGCGTCCGGTCCTGCCAGATTTGGATGGGAAAATACGGAGAACGCTGTTTCGATTGCTTAAAATTCAGGGTGTCCATTTGGGGCAACGCCAGAGGATCCATCGTAGACGAAAAACGAATCAATTCATGCTGCAGGTCGAAATCCCAGGCCCCCGCTTGCAGCAAATTGGCACCAACGATGCCGTCAAAGGCCAGGCATTGCATTAAAAAACCGACGCCCAGATCAGCCACAAAAGCCGTGACTTTCCTGAATTTTACACCACTCAATGCCATTTCGGGAATGTAACCCCACTGCGTCGATTGGCGTTGCCCCGTGGAACTGCCGACCGATGTGGTCCCCTTACCGCGAAAACCAATTTCTTTGGCAACCCGGGGGCTGATCACCGTTGGCGCTCCGGTATCCAGCAAAAAACGGTAGGACTTCCCGTTTACCACGACCGGAACAATGATCAAATTGACCTCCCGGTTTACGCGCACCGAATCCAGAAAGTGACGCGGTTCCGTGGATAATTTTTTATACCGTTGAGCGTTGAGATTGTTTGATAGTCCGCCCAGGATTAACACCAGCAGTAATAGTGGAAAGCGCCTCATAACCGGAGTATCCGTACGTTGCGGAACTTCAATGGGCTGCCGTGGCCCAGGAAGCCAATGTGTCCTTGATGCCTTTGCAGACCAGGATGATCCTTGTGATCCATGGTTCCATACCTGGTCCATTCCTGCAAGCTGCCTTCGGTGATCACCTCCCCATTGACCGTCACCCGGATGTGGTCTCCATCTATACGGATCTCTTCTTCATTCCACTGGCCCACTGCCTTCAACTTTCCTTGCCGGGCCGGTATCACTCCATAGACACTGCCATGGTACTGATAAGGCTGAAGATGGTTATAAATCGTATCGGTATTCTCGAGAACCTGGATTTCTTTCCCGACATAGGCTGCATCTCCAGTAAGTGGCGTGTGGATTCCTATGCCATTATTGGCACCGGCAGTTAACTGAAATTCAAAACGTAATGCAAAATTGCTGAAGGTATCCACCGTGTAGAGGTTACCCTCCCCACCTCGTGAAGGGTCTACATCGATGACCTCATCCTTGACCTGATAATCGGTCGTATTTCCCAGCCAATTGTCCAGGTTTTTGCCATTAAACAATGGTACAAAGCCGTCTTTGATTTCTTCCCGTGATAATCCATACGTCTCCGGAGTCAACTCCTTTACGATCAGATTACGAAAAGCGAGATCCGTACCATGGGCTTGCAATTCAATCGGCCCTTCGGCAAGTATCGGTAGATTACGATCCCAATAATTCTCAAGGCTAACATTATGAACCACCAACCGATCGTTCAGATAAACCGTCACCCGGTCTCCCACCATGCGGATATTAAAATGATTCCAGGAACCCACTGGCCGGTCCGCCACCACCAATGGCGTTGAAAAACCCTTTTGATTGTTGTATAATCCACCCGAGCCCACCTGGGCGCCGACTTCTACCCGGCTGGTATCCCAAATCTGTACCTGCGGGTATCCTCTTAGGTAAATCCCGCTGTCTCCATCCTTGGTGATCCGCCAATCGAGTTGGAGTTCAAAATCCTGATAGGTCTTTTTGGTGACCAGATTGGCGCCTTCACCGGAAAATTGAATTGTTCCATCCTTTACATTCCAGTGTTGTCGCATCCGTATGTCCGCTTCCTGTTGCCTGGCTTGCTTCTCCAGGGTGGTTAGTTGCCGCAAGGTATGCGGATCGGCCACCCAGCCTTGCCATCCGGTCAAGTCCACGCCGTTGAAAATGGACTCGTAGCTTCCCGATTCGGGCATCTCCTTGACGTACATTTCTATCCTGGTTGCTAACTCGGCATCGACGGGCTCCAGGGTTGGAATGATTTTTTCAAGGATGGTAGTAACCATTGAACCAGTAAGGCCATCCTGATCTGGGGCTGGAAGGCATACCTGGGCCAGGGATCTTGCATAGACCAGCGAATGGATGTTATCGGAATTCGCATAGTCCAATAAAGTGAGTAACGTACTCCACCCTGGTAATTGCGCCAGTTGCTGAAAAACCACATCGCGTTCGTGCTGTGATTGACAGGCTTCAAGCCAATCTGCCAATGTCAACCGTTGTGACTCAGGACCATCAACACGACGTCTGATTTGGGGGACCGCTTTTTCGATGACCTGGGTGCGCATCGTTTCGTGATGACCGGCGATCCACAGCAATATTTTCATTGCCGCCTCATCCTCCCTGGAGAGCAGTTGTTCAACCAGGTTTGCCGAAGTGAATGAAGGCGTCCGTTCGAGCATTTTGATCACCTCCTCATCATATGATCCGGTGGCGTATTGGGTATACAAGGGCAGCCGGATGGAATCGTCCAGGGTTGTGTCCAGAAAGGCTCTGTTCACCCTTATTTGAGGTCGTGAATGCAGATCATTGAGCAATCCACTTGCAACCACAAATTGCAGGTCCCGGGGAGCTTCATGGATTAATGATCGGACCAGTCCGTCATGCTGTGGCTCGGTGATCCGGGCCAGGGTTTCCCAGGCGGTCCGGGCCAGCACAGGCTGGGTTTGCTGGGTTTGATAATAAACCTGGGAGAAACAAATACCGGCTCTGCGTTCTCCGATTAAATCCAGCAACATCATCCGGAAATGAGGGGTCAGGGAGGCCATTCGATCCGCCAGGGACTTCATATTTCCTCCATCGGTGTAACGGCAAATTAAAGGCCAGACCATTTCCTGACGAGCGGAATCACGGGTGTTAAAAAACCAATCCGTCAGATAAGGCATCGACTCCGCCCCTGCCAGCCTGGACCAGGCAATCAATGCATCGGTTCGCAAGGATTCATTGGGGGTCGCGGTCATTTGCCGGAGAAATCTGGCATTGCTGAATCCGCCCCGCCTGGATAGGACCTCCAGCCAGTACTTTTGCCGTACCAGGGATGAAGAATCCCTGATCATTTGTTGTTGAATAAAGGGATCGAGATCTTTATCCGCCACACCAATCAGGTCAGCTTGCAGATCCTTGCTACAGGGTCCCGAGACGAGTTCCTCGGTATGGGACCGGATGGCATTGCGGGGTTGATGTTGCACCAGGAGGTGCAAACCACTACATGTTGAGGAGTTGGCCTGCGCCCGGATCAGTGCATTCGTGGTCTGTAATGGGAGTACATTACCGTTACAATTTTCCAGATAGGTGCGAACAACATCCGGATGCGTGGACGAATAGTTGGACATCAGCACGCTATCCTTTGGATTTCCCTGTAAGGCCAGTACTTTTAAATAGAAAGCTTGATCTGCTCCGTCTGCCCGGTTGGCCACTTTCCAGAGCAGGCCATGCCACTTCGTTTCCGGATGGACGGCTACCCAGGTCCATAGGGCCCTATCGGCCTTTTTTAGTCCTTTTTTGATGACCTTCTGCAATTTTTTATCGGGATAATCTTTCAATGCGAGCAGGGCATCGTCGTGTAGTATATTCCGGGAAAGCCCCTCCAGGATCACCGGTGCCAGGCGCGTATCCTCGATGAATTGCATCTCCTGTAATAAATACCGGCGAACCGGTTCAGACCTTATCGCACTCCAATGATTTACCAGTCCATTGATCCACAATGAACGCTCCACTTCTTTACCCGGTTGTCCGATATAACGGTCAATGGATGTGATGGCATAGACCATCGGTGTGGTCACTTCGGTGGCTGTCACCAGATGCTTGCTGAGTAAGGCTTCTACATTTTCGGAGCCAAAGGAAAAAAACTCTTTCAGCATGCCTTCCAACTGGTGGCTATCCCCCGCAGGCAACCGGTCCAGCCATCGCTGCACCCGATAGTCCGCCGGCCAGTGCTCCTGGGCCCTGCCTGATGACAACACTCCCGCCATTCCCAGCATGATGAATAAAACACGTAAGATGGTCGCACTTCGTTTCATTACAATTCCATTTTCCAGGCTCCACGCATGGGTTGATCGATCATTTCATTAGCGCCCGGGTCATCCACAAATCGCTGGCTGGCCGAGTCAAAATTAAGGTTTCGGCCCAGACGTACAGCGATCTTACCCAGGTTGACCAGGGTACAGGAGCGGTGGCCATTGACCTCATTCAGGGCAAATTTCTGCCGGGTGAGCACCGACTCGGAAAAGGTGGTAATTACCGGTTCCGGATCAGGCAGATAAGCCAATAATTTATCGACTTCGATCCGGTCGGTCCTCAATTCCGGGTACAATTTCCCGGCGGGTCCTTCGAGGAAGGGGGCCCGGGTATCGTCGTTTGCTCCATCCAGGACGATCTGGCATCCATCGGCATAGGTGTAGGTAATCCTTCGCCAGGTGCCCACCGCATCGTAGTGTTGCTGCGGAGCATCGACTTCAATGCTAACCGGACTTTCCTGGTCTTTCTCCAGCAGATACTGGACGGGATCCAGGTAATGTTGTCCCATATCACCCAATCCTCCACCATCGTAGTCCCAATACCCCCTAAAAGAACCATGTACCCGGTGATGGTGATAAGGTTTAAAGGGAGCGGGGCCCAGCCAAAAATCGTAATCCAATTCGGCAGGTACCGGTTCCGGGGTCAGATCGGTAAGTCCCTGCCAGTAAAATTTCCAGTTAAATCCGGTTGCGGCATTCAGCGTCACTTTCAACGGCCAGCCGAAGACCCGGTTGGCCACCAGTTTCTTGATCGGTTTTACCGGCACACCCATTCCATAAAAGGTCGAATCAAAGCGAAACCAGGTATTTAAACGAAACATTCGTCCATGTTCCTGGATTGCCCGGATGACTGCCTGGCCTTCACCGATGGTCCTGGTCATCGGCTTTTCACACCAAACGTCTTTACCTGCCCGGGCAGCAGCTATCGAGATCAGTCCGTGCCAATGAGGAGGCGTCGCAATGTGAACGACATCCACCTCAGGCAAAGCAAGCAATTCGCGGAAGTCATGGAAGGTCTTCACGTTACTCCCGGCAATCTCTTTAGCTTTTGCAAGATGACCGGAATCGACATCACATATGGCCACCAACCGGCCTTCGTACTGGATATGTCCGGTCCCCATCCCACCGACACCAATGATGGCTTTGGTAAGCTGATCACTGGGAGCCAGCCACCCTTTGCCCAGGACATGCCTTGGCACAATGGTAAAGAGGCCACTTCCCAGGGCGGTGTTCCTTATAAATGTTCTGCGTTTCATCGAATTAGGATTTCGGTCGTTGGAAGACCATGGTTTTATCCCGGTATATTTTGGCTTTCCCTTTCGGAATTTGCATAAACCCTTGGGGTGTATCCGGAGTAATCCAGATGACTTTGACGTATCTTTTTGTCAGGTCACCCGGAAATGTACCCTGTTTATCTCCCAGTGTCAGGGTGCCTTCATCCTCATTGTAATGCATGGGTATAACAGAATAACGGCCCTCTTCGTAGTCATAACTTTTTCCATCGTCGGCATAAAGGTTAAAGTCTGCATCCCGTCCGGTGTAGACATGAATGTAAAGGGTATCCTGAGGCCTTTCCGTGGTGTATTCCAGGGCAGGACCAGCAGGTATGATGGACCCGCCGGGAACAAGTAACGGGATTTCTTCCAAGGGCGCGCGGATGGTGGTTGACTGTCCTCCCTGGTACATGGTCCCCAGATAAAAGTCGTACCATGGTCTTCCTTCCGGGAGGTAAACCTGACGTTCGCGCGCCTGATAATCGGTTACCGGGTTGACCATGATACCCGGTCCAAACATGTATTGATCACCAATATCGGCCACCTTCGGATCATAACCATAATCCATGATCAATCCGCGCATGATGGTGTAGTCGTCAAAGTGAACCATTGCACCAACGGAATAAAGGTAGGGCAATAACCGGTATCGCAACCGGTCAAACCGCAACATGGCCTGGTAGGTGGGATCGTCTTCCGGGGCCAGGTTGTATATTTCACGAAAAGGGAATTGACCGTGCGACCTGAACAATGGACAAAATGCGCCGAACTGATACCACCGGGCATTCATTTCCCGCCACTCTTCCAGGGCTTCCCCCTGAGCATGTTCATTGCGCCGTTCGACGGCAAATCCACCGATGTCCATGGTCCAGTACGGGATACCGGACAATGAGAAATTAATTCCGGCAGGGATCTGGTCCTTGAAGTCGTGCCAGCGGGAAGCGATATCCCCGCTCCAGGTCGCTGCCGCATACCGCTGTTGTCCGGCAAAGGCAGATCGAGTCAAAATAAAGACCCGCTGACCCGGACTATCTCTCCGCTGACCCTCATAGATTCCTCTGGCATTCATAATCGGATAAGCATTAAAATACACCGCCCCGGGGCCCATCGCGGTCGGAGAAATCAACCGCTTTCTTTCTTCCATGGTAGCATTGCTATGAATATCCGGCTCCGTGGCATCGAGCCACCACGCATCCACCCCTTTGTCAAAAAGTTTGCTTTGTAACAACTCCCAGAATCCCTCCCGCGCTTCCGCATTGAACGCATCATAAAAAGTTGACGTGTATCCCTGGGCAATCCAGTCACGGGTCTGTTTGGCAATATTGCGCGGGTACAACCAGTGCCGCTTATTGAACGACTCATAGGCAGGGATGCCTTCGTAGAATTTTGGCCACACCGAAATCATAAAATGTGCATGATACAAACTATGTAAACTATCGATCATGCCCTCCGGATCCGGAAAACGGGAAGCATCAAATTCCTGGCTTCCCCATTCGGCTTCTTTCCAATACGACCAGTCCTGCACGATGTTGTCTAGGGGTATGTGCTTGGCCCGGAAAGTTCTTACCGTGGACATCAATTCATTTTGGGTTTTGTACCGCTCCCGGCTTTGCCAAAATCCGTAGGACCACAAAGGCATGATCGGCGCTTTGCCGGTCAATTGGCGGTATCCGTGGATGATGGCATCCGGGGTCTGTCCGGCTATAAAATAATAACTGAGAACATCCCCCGCTTCGGAGGCAATGCTATACAGACCGGGATCAGGATTGGGTGGGAGCCACCGCATGGTTAAGTAGGATTCTCCTCCATCAGGATCCCACTCGATCCGGACGGGCGTTTTTTGGCCGGCTTCCAGAGCTACCTTTAGAATTAAGGTTGCCGGGTTCCAGGCTTGCCGCCAACGATCCACCAATAATTGACCGTCAATCCAGAGTTTGACATAACCGGCATACTTGAATTGAAACAGATGGTTGCCGGAATGGGGAGAAGCCAGGGAGCCTTCCCACACGACCTTGGATTGACCCATTGGCGCTTCCCTTGGGAAGTCCCGCATGTCGGGTAAAAAGTCGTAGTCGATGGCCGATTCCGGTCTCTGAATAAAATTTTCTCCGGATCGTTTATTGAGGTAGGTAGCAGTCAGCCAACCTTCCTGGCCATTCTTATCAAACAGCTTCAGTGAAGTGAGTGATTGAAAATCCCGTACATCCAGAAAGCGGGTGGTCGAATAATTATCCCACAGGATACCATAATGATGGCTGGAAACCAAAAAAGGCACGGCCACTTCGGTATTGTTCTGGGCCAGTTCAACCTGGGTGCCCTGGTAGTTGGTCCATCCGGATTGGTGCTGTCCCAAGCCATAAAAGGCTTCATCCGGGGTGGTGGCAAAATCCTGCCTAAGCGTCCAATAGGCTTCACCTTCGATATCGGTCGCGGTGAGGTGCCGGCCGTTCTCTGGGGCCTCTGCCAGGAGGACCTGATTTTGATGGTCCAGAAATTGGATGGCATGGGTTGATGGTCGATACGCCACGCGCAATCCCGGCGTTTGGAAGAGGATTTGATCATTGGTTTCAGTAACCGTCCATTGTACTTCTTGCCAGGCCTCAGGCACCACCGACAAGTCCGGATGGTTGGAGGCCGAATAACCTGTTTTACCGGCGGCGATTCGTACAATTGATTCATTGACCGCCTGAATTTGAATCCAATCCGGCTCCTGTGGATTGGGATGATCGATGGAGATGCGTATACCGTGATCGATCCGTGCAAAGGGCTGTTGGGCGGCGGCAAGGGTGCATCCTGCCACGAATAACACCTGGCAGGATTTCCGAATCCATTTCATCCTTACATTGATTTAAACAAAGATTGATGATTTCGGAAATCAAGGTATTAAAATTCAGGGATACCTCACACACAGCCAGGGTAGGACACGATCCTCGGCCTCATCTACCCAGCGATTTGTGCGCAAAGCAGATGGAGCCTCAACCGTTTTTGATCCCTATTCGGCCGACAAAATGGTCGCCGGATTGGTTGAAGCGGCGCGAAGTGCATGAAATAAAACGGTGGCCGCCCCTAGAACCAGCACCAACACTCCGGCAACCAAAAAATACCAGGCGGAGAGGTCAATTCGGGTAGCAAAACCCTGCAACCAACGGTGCATCAAATAACCGATAACCGGCCAGGCAATGAAGTTCGCAAGCAGGATGATCCGGGCGAAATCGGTCGTAAGCAACCAGACCAATTGGGTGATTCCGGCTCCCAGCACTTTGCGAACGCTCACCTCCTTAACCCGCTGCTGGGCCATAAAGGCGGATAAACCAAATAAACCCATACAGGCCACGAGGATGGCTAAAAAGGCAAAGATCAGGAAGAGCTTTTGAAAGCGGATTTCGTTCTGATATTGCGCGTTAAAATAATCGTCAAGGAAAAAGTACTGAAACGGGCTGCCGGGAAAGCGATCGTTCCAGGTATCTTCTACAAATGCAATGGTCTGTTTCAGGTTGCTGGTATTGGCCCGCATCAGGTAGAATTCTGCATAGTCATTCAGGAGCAGCAACGTCGGCTGCATCTCATGGACCAGTGATTCCTGGTGGTAATCATTGACCACCCCTACAATGATGGCAGTCTGCTGAATGTCGTCCGATGTGATGACCTGGCCGATGGCCTCTTCCGGGTTCTTGAAACCCAGCAATTCTACCGCATTACGGGTAATAATACACGCAGTATCCCGGTCGGAAGGAATGTCTTCCGAAAAATTTCGTCCCGCCTCCAGTTGCATCCCGAATCCCGGGATGAAATTGGCATCTACCAGATTATAATTAAAAACGTGGGCTTTTTCCGGTTCATCCTGGATACGCCGGACATTGATCTTCCAGCGTATTTTACGACCCGGAATGACCAGCGTACTCATTACATCCGAAATGGAAGCATTGCGGGCCACTTCCGTTTTAAAGTTTTTGATGTTTCGCGTCCGGCTTTCAAAGTTCTCGGCGACTCCGGGCTGTTCCACGACAATAATCTGATGGTCATTAAAGCCAAGATCCTGATTGATCATGTAATCCATTTGCCGGTAGACGACCATCGTGCCCACAATCAGAGCAACGCAAATCGCAAACTGAAAGAGGACCAGGCCTTTTCGCAAAAGATGGCCGGCTCTGCCGGTGGGCATACTATTACCCAGAATGCGGATGGGGCGAAACCGGGATAATACAAATGCCGGATAAAGTCCGGATAAAAGCGTCCCGCCAAACAACAGTGCAGCCAGGAACGGAAGAAACCAGGAATGATGCCACAGAGCGAAGTTCCAGAATTGCTGATCCTCCAAATTGGTGACCATCCGGCTGAATCCGCTGAAAAGAACCAGGTACAAACCGGTAGCAAACAGCAATGCACTACCATTTATCAGAAAAGATTCCAGCAAAAACTGGATCATCAGTTGTTGGCGATCCGCTCCCAGCACCTTACGAACGCCCACTTCATTCGCACGCTCAATGGATCTTGCGGTGGCCAGATTAATGTAATTGATGTACGCAATGATCAGGACGAAGACCGCGATCAATCCCAGGAAATAAACCGTCCGGCCATTGCCATTGATCTCCGGTTCGTTGTTCAGCGAGGAGTACAAATGGATATCCGTCACCGGTTGGAGGATCAGGTGTTCCTCCCGGTTTTGTTCTTCCAGATTGGGAACGTATTGCCTGATCAGGGCCGGGAACCGGTCGGCAACCCTCCGGGCATCCGCTCCTTCCTGCAATTTGACATAGGTATACATGTCTTTCCTTTCCCAGCTTTCGTCATAACGGGCGCGGGCGCGTGGTGAACCGTTGTATCTGCTGTACAACGTGGTGTAGGAGATCAGGACATCAAATTTCAGATGTGAATTGGCCGGGACATCGCGCACCACTCCGGTTACTTCGCACAATTCATCGTTAAAATCATCGTCCTGCATCCGCAGGTATTTGCCGATGGGATTGGAGTCACCAAAATATTTGCTAGCGGTGCTCTGGGATATCACCATCTTAAAAGGTTCTTCCAGTGCCCGGCTACGATCTCCGGCTACCATCTGGTACCCGAATAAATCCAGGAAGGAGTCGGTGGCGTAGAGCAGCCGTTTTTGCTTGAAGGCAATCTTTTGTCCGGGCGTCTCATAGGTCACCACAATATTGTTCTTTGCACCGAGATTGTACAATCGGGCAAAAGCATTTACTTCGGGGAAATCACGCAACAAAGCCGGGCCCAGCGCAGGGTAATTTTCAGCACTGGCCTGCACCAACTCTCCGTTTTGGTACTGCTCCAGGCCCACCCGGTAAATCAGATCGCTTTGTGGGTAATGGCGATCATAACTCAGTTCGAAACTCGCATATTGCGCAATCAGTAGAAAAATGGTTATTCCGAGCGTCAGCCCGAATAGATTGAGGGCTGACATTCCTTTTCTCCTCCATAGGTTGCGCAAGGCAGTCAGTAAATAACTTTTCGTCATGGTTTAGTTTGGTTTGCTTAGGTATGAATCGGCGTGCAACGATCGCCTAAATGCTGCTCAGGTGTTCAGCCAATCTTTGAATTTTGCGGCCATTTCCTGACTTACAGACGCATCCTCGGCCGGTTTTGGTTCAAGCTCGACTTGTAATTTACCTTTTCCCCAGGCTTTTATGCGCTGAATGGCCTGGCGATGCGACAAGAATTTCCGGTTCAGGCGGAAAAAATGCTCCGGATCCAATTCTTTTTCCAAATCACTGATCGACTGATCGACAACATACTTCTTGCCTTCCCGGGTAACCAGACAAACCAGCTTTTGTTCTGCCATAAAATAGGCGATATCCTCAACCGGTACCGGAACGTATTCATTCCCGCGTTTAATGAGCATCCGCTTCCTGAATGGGGTCTCTGTGCCGGCAGGCTTGTGCGAATGGAAAAATTGCGTCAACCGGCCCAGGAAATGCCGTTGAAACGTACGGTATTTCTGGAAAGCTTGCTCCAACTGGTCTTTTTTTACCGGTTTGAGCAGGTAATCCAAACCATGATTGGCAAAGGCTTGTTGCCAATAGTCATCGTAAGCAGTGGTAAATATGACCGGACAGGGTACCGGTATCTGACTGAATATTTCAAAGGAAAGTCCGTCCGTGAGTTCAATATCCATGAAAAGCAGTTCCGGATGGGGGTGCTCACGCAGTTGTCGAATGGAGGCATCGACCGAATGTAAAACGGCATCGATTTCTACTCTTGGTTCTATCTCCCGGATCATACCGGCCAATCGGGCTGCTGCCGGCTTTTCATCTTCAATTATCCAAATCTTCACTGCAATTACATCTTTAAGACGGGCATCGATACCCAAAACTGATCACCTTGAACGGCCCAATGAAGGTGTTTGCCGGTTGTAATCAGATAACGCTCTTTCAGGTTTTGTAAACCGGTTCTGGTTGATTTACGCGGATGCTTTTTAGGGCGGAAATTGTTGGTCACTTCCAATGCATGTTGCTTTAACCGCAGAGTAACCGTGAGTGGATGCAGGTCTGAAAACTCATTGTGCTTGACGGCATTCTCAACCAGGATCTGGATGGAAATGGGAGGTAATGCAAAGTGTTCCGTTGGTTGTTCATCCAAATCAAGATGCATTTGAATGGCGCCTTCATACCGGATTGTCAAAAGGGAAAAATAATGTCTGATAAATTCCAATTCCTCATCCAGGGGAATGAGATCCCTCTTTTTGTTTTGTAAAATATACCGGTAGACCTCCGCCAGGTGGTCGTTAAACAACTTGGCCTTCTCCGGCTGGCTCTCAATAAAATGAGACAGCGTATTCAGTGAATTGAACATAAAGTGCGGATCGATCTGGCTTTTCAGCGCTTCCAGTTCCGCTTTCGCCCGAATGCGTTCTTCGTTGGCCCTGGCCAGTTTCTCCGACTCGGCTTCCTTAACCAGGAATACCGTCTCATAAACATGAACGACAAATACCACACAAACTAAAATGGCCAGCGCATTCACCTTGATCATTACCCAATTCACCGGTTGGTTGAAAACAAAATACCAGGATACCAGCAACAAGATACTTACCGGGAGGGTGTAAAAGGGTATGACCAAAAGCAAGGCCAGGATTTTACGCATCGGTTTCTCAAACCAATCAAAATAGCTTCGTAGTGTAAATAATAACAAGCGATTGCCTTCATAGATGACCATAGCGATACCGATGGTAAACAAGTAGCTGAGTTTGATCTGCCATAAGGTGAACAGGGAATGCGGAACCATACCCGATATCAAAGGGATGGCAATGCCGAAAGAGGGAATGAGGATCAACCGGAAAGCAATGTCATTCACCGGCAGGGCGCTCGCTTCACCCTGCCTGGTCGGTAAAAAATCCAGTTTTATACGATCCAACTTCAACTTGATCCGATGCGTTTAGGCCAGAGAAAATTACCTAATTATCTTCATTTTGTGCTTGAAGCACCGCCGTTCAGTCCATACAAACTTCGAATGGCATTCAATTTTATAACCTTTAAATGTACACAAAATGGATCCGAGTTCAATCAATTGGTTAGCCATCCTGGTCGCAGGAATTTCATCGTTTATTTTGGGCGGAGTGTGGTATTCTCCTGCTTTGTTTGGCAATGCCTGGATGAAAGAGAACAATCTGAGTGAGGAAGCAGTTCGTGCCGGCAACAAGTCCAAAATATTTGGTTGGTCGTTTATCCTGTCGGTATTGATGGCCGTAAACCTGGGGATGTTTCTTGCCGATTCACCGGCCTCCTGCCCGGTCGAATGTGCTCAGCACACCGACATCAGTTGGGGTGCCATTGCTGGGTTTCTAGCAGGCATTTGGGTATTTGCAGGCATTGCCATTGTCGCATTGTTTGAGCAGAAATCGTTCCGGTACATCCTGATCAATGGTGGTTACATGCTGGTGGCATTAACCCTGATGGGAGCGATTATCGGACTTTGGAGATGACGTGGTTAGGAAAAAATTTGTAGCTTAGAAGGAGCCTGCCCAGTGCAGGCATTAAAGGATAATAGACGGTCCCGGGCTGATTCACATGAATCAGCCCTTTTTTAGCCTCTTCAATGAACAAAACCCTGGATATGGACTGGTCCCATTTTACTAAACGAATCCATATTGCTGCACCGAAAAACATTGTTTTCCGGGCCTGGACAACCCCGGAAGGTCTTGAACAATGGTTTCTGCGCCTGGCTGAATTTAAGAATAAGCAAGGTATAAGCCGGCGACCGGATGAAGTCACCGAGCCCGGCGACCACTATCGCTGGAGATGGCATGGCTGGGGTGACGAGATGACTCATGAGGGTACCATCCTGCTGAATAACGATGATGATGAACTCATCTTTACCTTTGATGCCGGTTCGGAGTCCGAAGACATGCAGGTCCAGATTCAATTGGAATCAGGGCATGGTGGCACCATGGTTACCTTGAAACAATTTAACATACCCACCGATGAGGAATCCCGAGCCCAATTCCACGTGGGGTGCCTGGAGGGATGGACTTTTTATCTTGCCAACCTGAAATCCATACTGGAAGGAGGCATCGATTTGAGAAATAAAGACCAATCCATCCAAGAAGTAATCAATGCCTGACTAACACTTCGTAGCGGCAAAACTAGACCTGGGTCTAGCGTTAACGCCTCATCCATCATCGAATTTTGAGTCATTGTTAATCAAACCATTTGACTATGAAAATTTTGATGATTGCATTATTCAGCTATTTGAGTATGTCCGCCCATAACTCTACCATTGACACCTCTCCCGATGGCAGCAAAAAAATATGCATTTACGTATTTGGTCGACAGACCATCTGTGTGGTCGTCGAATCCAGTCTGGTCGATTGGCCATCAGAATTAAAACTTGAAGGCACGGTAGATTTTAAGGCCAACCGGTTGTCGATAACCGATTTCCCTAAGGATTTGAATGGCAAATCTTTCATCATAATGATCGGAGAAAACAAGATTCAGCTGAAGGAGGATGAGGAATTGAAAATGTATAATCTTAAGGCCGGTGAATACACCGTCAGAGATGGCAAGACATTTATTCCTTTTACTGCAACCAAACGTTAATCCATTAAGAGATCCAACACCTTTAAATATACGGACCATGAAAATAGTAATGATCACCTTAATCGCCGTCTCCAGTCTCTTCACCGCAAACAAGGCCTCCGTTGCTGCGCCTTTCGGGAAGTCATTGTATTGTATCATTATCAATGGCGATCAGTATTGTATTTTGATTGAGTCCAGTCTTCAGGACAATGGAGACCGGTACAATCTGGATGGCAGGATGGACTTTGACCACAATCAACTGATCCTTTCCAACCTGCCGAAGTCGCTAAACAATCAGACGGTTAACCTGCTCAAGGAAGGAAGTATCCTGAACTTAAAAATGGATGGCGGCGGCAAAACTTGCCGGTTGACAACCGGAAAATACACTGTAAAAAACAACCAGTTAATCATTCCATTTAAATTGGACAAATAACTGAAATTGACATCCAGTGAATGAACGGCCGGGGATCACAGATGCCTGGCCGGTCTATTTTTGCATCAAGGTCAATTTGTTGCCGAACGGATCGAGCGCGGTAAACTGACCAGGCACTTCATAAAGACCATGTAAAACCAGGCCGGGGTCGAACGCTTTAAATCGCGCGTAATAGTGCTCAAGTTGATCCACAACAAGCATAAATTCCTGGACGGAATGGTGGAGTTGTTTTTTCTCTGTGAGGTAGATTTCAGCACATGGAAGCTTAAAAAGAAACCGTTTTCCTTTTTGTTTCCTTCCCTTTTTCTGGAAGATAAACCGGTAAAATTTTTCAGCATCCGCCAGGTCCTTTACCTGGATTTCAAAGGAAGAGGTATTCATCGGCAATCGTTTTGGCAAAAACCATTAAGCATCCCTTTCAGGATGTGACCAAAACGATGAAGAATTCAAATAGATAACGAATTAGGTTGGGAAAATGTAACCTTTTATCTTTTCAGGATACTTTATCAGAACGCGACAGCCAGCTGACCGTGTCGCCTAACCGGATTTTACCACCCTTAATCACCTGACAGGTGATCCTCCCATGACCACGCATGGCCTGGTAACCACCCGGACCCAAGTTTTCCTCCATCCGTGAACAAGGATGACACGGACCGATACCTTCCAAAATGACTTCTCCGATCTGAAAATGGCAATGAATCAGGCTTAAAACATTAATGCCGGACACCTGAATGTTCCTGCGCATCAAGCGTGGATCAAGATGATCTTGGCCCAGGATGTCGGCAATGGCCTGGGTATGTTCCCATTGCATCACTGTGACTTGACGGTTTTTGCTTTTCGCGCGGTAATGATCCCCTTCCAGGCCGTTTTCCTCATTTGCCAGGGTCTCGGAGACAACGAGAACCGGCTCCCGGTAGCCCGGCCGGATACCCATCCACTGGACCGATCCCACCTGAGGATAGGATTGCATCAATTCGTTCATGTCCATATCCAAAGTTAGTTATCCAACGGGATTTATACCTTTGTAAGCAACGGTTACTCCGAATAATTTGGAACGGATCAGAGCTTATACCAGGATGGCCTTAATCCTGATCACCATGACGACCTACATGTCCGTCATTTTTATGCGGCGCTTTTGGAAAGGCAACGACTTAAGGCATGCATTACGCATTCGCCAGAAATGGTGTTCTCTGGCAACCAGAATACTGGGAATTCGCGTGTTTGTCCAGGGATCCTGGCCTGAGATCCCCGTTATGGTCGAAAGTAACCATCGGTCCATGATGGATCCGGTGGTCATTTTATCACAATTTCATTGCATTCCGGTTGGCAAAGCGGAGATTGCCCGCTATCCTTTGCTGGGGAAAGCTGCGGATGTTACCGGAATCATTTTCCTGCAGCGGGACAATAAAAACAGTCGCCAACAAACCCGGGATGCCATTGTCTCCTGGCACCGGCGTAGTCAATCCATCTTGATATTCCCCGAAGGAACCACTGGTGGAGAACGCACTACCCGGGAATTCAAGAAAGGATCCTTTGAGGTGGCCAATCAAAATAACATTTCTGTGCTTCCACTGGTTATCGTTTACCAACAAGGAGAGGTGGCCTGGGAAGACGGGTCGATGGGAAATCACTTTATGACCACTTTTGGCAAAAGAAGAATTAATGTTAACTTAATCATCGGGCCAGTGATCACCCCGGTCGATGCCGTTGCCTCCATGGAACAAACAAAAACCTGGATGGATAAAATCCTGGGAAATAATGGGTCGATGAATTAATGCACCGCCAGAATGTTAAAGGTTGCCAATCCGACACGTGCTATCCTGCGACTAATTACATTATTCAGTCTCACACTGGTCTATTTACTCTGGTTGTTGATTCGAAATCTCTTTTCCCGGAATCCGGAACGAAACATGCGGTTCCGCAAAAATGTATGGGCGAAACACATGATGAAGGTCGGGGGCATCCGTGTGCACCGGGTCGGCAGTCCACCGGAGGGAGGCCACTTGTTTGTGGTGAATCATCGATCGTCCATTGACCCATTAGTAAATCTTGCCGATGCATTGTTGTTTCCCGTTGCGAAAGTGGAATTCGGTCGCTGGCCGATCATCGGCCAAGGGGCCTGGGCAAGCGGTATTGTTTTTGTTGATCGCTCCAATCGGGATAGCCGTGCCCGTACCCGGATTGCCATCGCCAAAGCCATCCGGGAGGGACATAACGTCCTTATTTATCCGGAAGGCAAGACCAGTGACTGTTACCCCACCCAAACCTTTAAGAAGGGATCTTTCGAAGTGGCGGCAGCCCATGGGTTCCCGGTGCAGCCGGTAGCCATGGAATACAAAGACCGTAAGGACAATTGGGCACACAACCATAATTTCATTTCGCATTTTATCCGCCGGTTCGGCAAGCCGGTCAGCATGGTGGAGATTCGGTACGGACCGGTATTAAGATCTGACAATGCCTGGTCCTTGCTCCATGATGCCAAACAATGGATCGATGCGGAAATTGAAGACATGCGCAGCGCCTGGGACGGTCCCCAATGGAAATCCATTTCGTCTGAGAAGGTAACACCTAAGGGGGCTACGACTTATTAAACGTACACCAGTTCGTGATTCATAACAATTCGCTAATCTACATTCAGGTATAAAATGAAAATGCTTTCGTTCCTTTGGAAAAAAAACATGCGCCTTACCGGATTCCTTCTACTCGTTTTACTCGGTTGCAATCAACCGGCTTCCGTTTGGATTGCCGAGGCTCCGGCCGGGGATGCCTACTGCCATCCCGAACTGGAAGGTCAAGCCATTCTTCCCAATGGCCGCATCGTTAAACCGGCCGGTAAATGGATCGGGACCGCCCCCCATCCCTATGGTTTGGTGATCAGTCCGGATAATCGTTACATCGTTACTGCAAACTCCGGAACCAACCCGCTTTCCATAACCATTATCCGCGACGGACTCACGGACCAGCCTCAGGTCATCCAGATCCCGGAAGGGGCTAATACCGATCGGGGTGTTTTGGCATCCGTCTTTATGGGCCTCGCCATTGATCCGGACTCAAAAGTGGTGTATGTTTCGGGTGGACAGACCAATCACATTTTTTTGTTTGATCTTGCCACCGGGCAAAAACTCGACAGCATAAATTGTGCGACGTCTGAAGCCACCACCGATGGATACCTGGGAGACCTGACCCTATCCGCCGATGGACACTACCTCTATGTCGTCGATCAAATCGGCTTCCGTATGCTTGTCGTCGATGTCCAAAACAGACAGGTGGCCGGCGAAATTCCTGTAGGGCGTTATCCCTTTGGAATCTGCCTATCGGCGGATGGTCAAAAAGCGTATGTGGCCAATGTAGGTATGTATCAATACAATTTATTACCAGGGGTCGATGCAGAAAATGTCGACTCCACGGCCTGGCCCTTTCCTGCCTATGAATACCTGAGTGATGAATCCATCCAAGGCTATTATACGGAAGATAGCGTTTGGGTCCCCGGTTTAGGTGATCCCAATCAAATGGAGTCTTTCTCCGTATTCACGGTAGATGTTTCCAACCCGGTAACGCCGGAAGTGATCAAAAAAGCTAAGACGGGTAACCTGGTTGGTGCCCTGATTGAGGACATTCCTGCGGTCGGAGGTTCCAGCCCCAATTCATTGGTTGCGACATCAGACTATGTTTTTGTTTCCAATGGCAATAACGACAACCTGTCTGTCCTTTCAACATTCAGCGATACCGTCGTCCAGACGATCTATCTCAAACCTGACCCACGCATGGCATCCTTCCGGGGAATCATTCCGTTTGGATTGGCCCTTTCTCCCGACCAAAAAAGGTTGTACGTTGCCGAAAGCGGCATCAACGCCGTGGCGGTCATCGATGTGGCAACTTTGCAAGTTCTGGGGCATATTCCCACGGCATGGTTTCCCGCCAAGTTAAAAGTCAGTGCGGATAACCAGCACCTGATCATCGCCAATGCGAAAGGATTTGGTGCCGGCCCGAATGGCGGCGAGAACTTTGCGCAGGGACCTGAGGGTACCTATATAGGAAATCTCATGAAAGGAAACGTTCAGATTGTTCCCATCCCTGATGAAAACACGTTAAAAAGCATGACCAATGAAGTGGTGACCAACAACTGGACCTTTACCAAATCCGATGATACTAAATTTTCCTCCCGCCAAGACAATCCAATACCGCTTTTTCCCGGTGAGAAAGTTTCTCCGATCCGGCATATCGTGTTCATTTCCAAAGAGAATCGGACCTATGATGAAATATTTGGCCAGGTCAAATCCGGTAACGGTGATGCTACCATTGCCCGTTACGGTGCCGGGGTCAGCTTCACCAATCGCGATAAAGAAGATACCGTACGCCAGACGACGGTCATGCCCAACCACTTGCAGCTGGCCAGAAAATATGCCCTTGCCGATAACTTTTATGTGGATTCCGACCATTCGGCCGATGGACACCGTTGGTTGGTCAATACCTATCCCAATGAATGGACAGAAACGTGTACATCCGCCTCATACGGCGGGAACCGTAATTTTAAATCCGGATCAAAAGCGCCAGGCATATTTGCAATGAATGGTGCCGCCGGCGCCATCTATCCGGAGGATTACAATGAAGGTGGCTCCATGTGGGACCATTTGCTGAGAAACGAGGTTCCCTTTTATAATTTTGGTTTCAGCATCATGTTTGAACCCGGGATCTACAGTCCGGATTTCAAGTACCAGGGTATCCGCCATATCATCAACTATCCATTGCCGCAAGGGCTCTATGACCGTACCTGCCGGGATTACCCTTCCTACAACATGGCGATCCCGGATCAATTCAGAGTTGATCAGTTTGCCAAAGAATTCAACCGGATGTGGATTGATGGAACGGACACCATGCCTTCCCTGGTCACCGTCATCATTCCCAACGACCACGGCGCCGGTGAGCGCCCGGAGGCAGGATACGCTTACCGTGAAAGCTATATGTCGGACAATGATTTGGCCGTGGGCCGGGTGGTCGAATTCCTCAGTCACACTCCCTATTGGAAAAACATGCTGATCGTTATTGTGGAGGACGACAGCCAAAACGGCGTGGACCACATAGATGCTCACCGCAGTGGTTTGCTGATGATTTCTCCCTATGTAAAACATGCCTTTGTCGGACATACCCATGTAAGTTTTGGCAGCATCTTCAAAACGTTCTGGAACATCCTGGGCCTTCCTTATTTAAATCAATACGATGCGGGATCTACGGATTTGGCTCATTTCTTTACGGCCAACCCGGACTTCACACCCTACGAAGCCCTGCCGGTCGATCCCCGTGTTTTTGATCCGCAGAAAGCGCTAGATCCCTACGACGAACGTTTTGACTGGCGGGCAGTAAAAGAATCACCGGAGCTGGATGACATCGATGATTTCCTCGAAGAAGCCAAGGAAGATCCGGCCTGGAGGCAGCAATAAAAAAAGTTTAGAGGCATTGGATATGGGGAGTTTGGTGTTGGTTATAGGTACACAACACCATTTAAATCCTGGAAACTTGGATGCCTTAATACCCGGAAGCCATGAAGTCTTGATGCCATCAATTCTTCTGAAACCGCACCATTTCATTGGTTTCTCCAGATTGAACTTGCACCACGTAATTACCGGATGGCAATAGGGATACAGGTAATCGGATCTGGGTAACCCCGGTTGCCGCCACTTGTTGCAGGTGAACATGCCCGGTCATATCAAAAACCCGGATCAACGTGGTTTCCTGGTAGTTATCCCAGGTCAACGAAAGGTATTCCCGCGTCGGATTCGGATAAGCTTTGACCTGGTAGCCAGGGTTGCGATGGGCCATCTCGATGGATATGATTTTATGGTAGGTGGAAATCCCGTCGATATCGACCTGGCGCAGACGGTAATAATTGATGCCGGAAAATGGATGGAAATCGGTAAAGTGGTAATCCTGGATCTGATTGGTGGTTCCATAACCACTTACCCGGCCGATCCCGGTAAAGTGGATGCCATCGGCACTCCGCTCGACCTCCATAAAGTCATTGTTGATCTCACTGGCCGTACTCCAGGTCAGGATGATCTGCCGGTCTTCCGAAGCAGCGGAAAATGAAAACAGTTGGATGGGGAGTAAATAATCGATCACGATGACCTGAACCAGGCCATCTCCCCCGTTACCGGATACCAGGCCGGTTCCATTACCACTTTTGCCGCCACCGCCCCCTCCGGGCGAACTTCCATCCATGCCGGGCAGGGCTTCGTTTCCACCATCACCGCCGTCGCCACCGCTACCTTGTCCGGTTCCGCCCTGTCCTCCGGTATCGCCGGAATTATTGTTGCCAAGATCTCCGGCGCCATCGGGACCAGCCGCTTCACCGCCGCCACCGCCGCCATAATTGGTTACCCCATTTGAGGATCCTCCATGGCCGCCGGCAAAGGTCGTGTCGCCCTCCAGGGATGCCATACCGCCCGCTCCGCCGGCATTTAAGATCCCGGCTTCTCCTCCCAAGGCAACGACCGAGGTTCCATCAAAACTGGAATTTTCTCCATTCACTCCTTCCATGCCTCCGGCACCTACGACCACTTCGTAGTCTCCGGAACCCAGCACCAGCAGCATACTGGTGAAGGCCCCGCCGCCACCGCCGCCGGCACCATTCGTTGCCGGATTGTCCCCTCCGCCGCCGCCTGCCCCCCAGATCCGTACGCGGACGGTGGCCGTATAACCGGCTGGCACCGAAAACGTCTCCGTTCCGGGTACATCGTAGGTCATGGTGGTAGGCTGGGCTGACATCAGGGTAGTGACCAATGCGGTCAGAATGAGTAGAAATGACTTGCGCATATTGATAAATGTTTGGGTGAAACAACCAATCACCCAAAGCAGGGAGTCAGCGTCTCACGTATGTTTAAAAATATGCATCTTAGATTACATTAATTCAATATATGTAATAATCCACCACTCGCGCAAGCTTTGGTCAAAACTTTAACGCTTTGTTTCCTAACCATTGGTGTGAAATACCCAGGCTAAACGTTCAACAATGGCCCGGGCCGGAAGTAGCTGGTGAATTACAAACTTATCCCAAAAACAGAATTACTGTTTTTGGAAACGCATGACGTTCGTCGTCTGGTCGTGCACCACTTGCAGGATGTACGTACCCGCAGCAAGTTCCTGCACCGGCAGATTGAATTCGGCGATTCCTGCCTCGACCTGACCGGTGATTTGCACCTTACCGGTAAGGTCATAGACCAGAATCCTGGTGGAAGTCTTCGTGACCTCCCAGCGCAGATTTAACAAATCGCGGGCCGGATTCGGATAAATGGCCACCCGGTCTCCGTTCAGGAGTTGGTTCATCTCCACGGAGATGATCTTATGACGCGTGGCAATGCCATCCACATCCACTTGGCGCAAGCGATAATAATTAACTCCGGCTACCGGAGCATGATCGATGAACTCATAGGAGTGGACGTCAAAACTGGTGCCGGCGCCGGCCACGCGGCCGATGTCGGTAAAATGAATGCCATCGGTACTGCGTTCAATGGCCATGTAAT
>JAGQXC010000185.1 GCA_020436785.1 Saprospiraceae bacterium
ATGACCAGCAATTGGGGCTCCGGGGAAGAGAGGATATAGAGGTCACCGTTTTTCGGGTAGCGGGCAATGGCGGATGTATTGAACCGAATGTGATCCGGCGCCTGAATTCCGGTTTGATTTTCACGATTGATAAAATCCAGGATTTCGGCGTTACGAACAGTCAGGCGAAGATCGGAATGTTCCGGTAACTGGTCGGGATAGACCCCCAGGATCGATTTATCATCATCGTGGTGATCCTCTTTAGCTGCCACCCACAGTCCACGGCCATCCTCCGTGATGGTAAGGCCTTCAATGTTGTGTTTCTTTCCCCAGAAGGACGGCAATCGTTTTGAGGTATTCCGGCCGGGATCTATCTCCCAGAGTTTGCCCTCACTGGTAATCACGTAGCAACGATTTCCCATCCATTCCAACGCTTCATAATCGTCATGTGGACCGAAGTGTAAGGAAGTCACCGAAAGTTTGCGGCCATCAAGTGCGAGTTTGAACAGGATGCCATCCTCATCCTGGATCGCCCAGAGTGTGTCACGATACCAGGATAACCCGGATATTTCATCCAGATCCCCGGGCAAACGAATGATCGCATCTGGCTTATCCGTCTGATATTCGATCTCTTCACCAATGACCGGAGAGGCGGGATGACAGTTCAAATGCCACCCGGCCCACAGGATGCAACAGGATAATATGAATTGGTGCATTGACCCTACCACCCCGGCACCAGGTTTACGCCAAAGATTCCTTTGGTATTTTTCTGGATCGGAAAGGCCAAATACGGTTCGATGATCAAGGCGCCGAACAAATTCACTCTTACGCCCAGGCCGGTGCTGAACACCATTGCCGGCTTTGTCGCCAGCGGGCCTTCCGGGGTGCCGTCAAAATCAGAGAAACTGTCAAACGCCACGCCGCCGTCAATAAAACAATTTAATTCTGTGAAGATCATCTTCGATTTGATCAATGATAACCGCTCCGGACCTGTAAATGGCAAACGCGTTTCAAAATTAACCATTGCCATTTTACTTCCGGTTAATTGGTTAAAATTAATGCCATAGCGTTGCTCGATTTCATCACGCACCCCATACCGGTAGCCATGGACCAAACCCATTTCACCAATGAACAACGGATAAAAGGCCGAGGCGTCAGGTCCAAACCGGGAATACTGCATCGCCCGGAAAGCAAAGGTAACCGGATTCACACGGATGTATTTACGAAGATCGATCAGGGTGGTATAAAAATCGTAGCCTCCGAAATATTTTTCGACACCCACACGGTAGCGATAACCTGCCAGGGGCGAAGTTAATCCAAAGTAAGAATTGTCCCCCACGACCGCAAAATTGGCATTGTGCATGAAAGTTTTGCGGATGACATATCCTCCCAGATTCAGGTCACCATCGATCTTTTGCCGTTCCCGGTCCTGGTAAAGGAGACGGCCGAAGGCATCGTAGTAATTGTTGTACTGATCCCAGCGGAAATAGCGGTAGGAGGTGCCGATGCTTCCTTCGATCCGCATGGTGGAAGAAAATGGATAATGGAAAAATGCCGAAGCGCCATCTTCAAAAATGCGCAACAGATTCAACTCGATCTTATCGGTAAGAATGTAGCCGCCGCCATAACGCAATGAGTCAATGCCCGCGTAATTGGCAAAGCCGGTGCGGTAGGGAATGTGGGAAAGGGAAGCACCCCAGGCTAACCGGTGTTTGCGATTGATGTACTGGAAGACCCCCGCCACATCGTAAATCTCACCATTCAGGGCGACACCGGAGTACAACTGGTTGTTTCCCAGGATATCACTGAACAACATATCGATACCACCTGCGAGCCCGGTTTGTGTACCAAAGGCATTGCTGGTTCCAACGCCAACACCGGTACTGCCACCGATGTAATCCAATTGAAACTGTGGTTTGTAGGCGACTTGTTTGAACTCTTCCGAAGGAGGTGCCGGACGGTTTTCCATAAAATCCAAATTGGCATTGACCAGATCGGGTTTCAGGCCAATAACCGGCAATGTAGCCGCCACATAATCGATCACGTTGGGATCCACCTCTTCCATCAGGAAGTCCTCGCTTTGCGCCCGGTTAATGATGTAGCTTCCATCAAAATAATTGGAATAGAAGACCTCATCGCGCTTCTTGGAGACTGAAATGGCCGGTGAGTAATTGGTGATGCCGCTGATCCCAACCAGGTAATCGGTCATCCGGAATACTTTGTCTTCGGGTACATTGTAATAATACAAATTGCGGTAACCGTCATGATCAGACAAAAAATAAATATTGCCCTGTGCATCAAATTCGGGATTTAAATTGTCTGCCCCATGGAAGAAATCGTATTGGGTGATTTCTTTGGACTCCATATCCATAACCGCGATGTTCATGGTATATTTTCCCCGAACACGACCATTATCGATGGCCATTTTATCGGTTGCAAAGACCAGTTTACTGCCGTCTTCGGACCAACTGGGCTGAATCTGGGAATAGTTGTCATTGGTCAGCTGTGTGAGTCGTTTGCTACGGAGATCGATCTGATAGAGATCTGATTCGCCCTGATTCAATCCGGCAATGACAATGCTGCGACCATTGGGTGCCCAGGACGGATTGGCAAATGCGGCGAGATTTTTTGGAGCAATTTCCTGTACGGTACGGCCATTGCTAACGTCTTTGATCACCAGTACATTCCGGCCTTTCTTAAAGGCAACAAAAGCAAATTGTTTGCTGTCCGGTGACCAGGTTCCGGAAGATTCAAGGTAATTGATGTTGTCCAGGTGACCATCTTTGGTACGGCTGGATACCTTACGGATGATCTTGCCATCACGCGTGTCGGCCAGGTACAGATCGGTGGTGATCAATTCTTTTTCCGATAAAAAGATGACATAACGTCCATTGGGGCTGACCACCGGAGAGATGTTCATCTTCCCGGCATTCTCTTCGGTAATGATCTTTCGGCCAAAGGAAGCCTCCTTTTTATCGGCAACCAACGGCGTATAATAAGTGGTAAGCGCCGATTTAAATTGATTACTGAGCGTCTCGAAATTGGTGTTCAACACACTCTGCACCGCAATGGGTAGTCCGTATTTTGCCGTAGCCACAAAAAATGGTTTGATCTTATCATCACCGTACATGCCTGCAAAAAATGCCCAAAAGGCTTGTCCATACCGATAGGGAAAAAATTCCGGATTAAATAGATCTTTCAGGGTCGGAACCTTATCGTTGATGACCACATCGCGCATCCACATGGCGGTATTGGCATCGAATCGTCCCAGAGACATGTATTCGGCCAGCCCTTCCACCATCCACAAAGGCAGATTTTGCAAGCTGGCGAGATTGGTTGAATCTCCTGTCAGGATCATATGGTACTGGAAGGCATGGACCAATTCATGTCCCAGGACATGGTTGGTCTGTTGATTGGTCATGGTCAGCGGCATGACGACGCGGTTCTTAAGTGCCTCGGTGACCCCGCCGGTTCCGACACCGATCGCGCCGGATATGGCATTGGTCTGCTGGAAGTCGGAGTGGTCGTTGTAAAATAAGATGGGGTTTTTTTCGGTAAATGTATCCTGCAGCACTTCCTGGTGCATGTTGTACCACAGTTCGGACCATTCGCCAAGTGTATTGATTTTATTGCGGTCCTTGAGGTAGGAATAGACATCAAAGTGGGGCGTTTCGATGACCTTGAAATCAAAATCCTGGTAGACGGGTTTGTTCCGGCCAAAATATTGGGCCCAGGTAGTTTGAGCAGGCAGGATAAGCAACAAACTTATCCATATAGTAATTCTATTCATGGTGTTCAACTTTATAAGGCTGTATTGTTGTTAACTATTGTTAAGGCAAAGTCGTTTAATGGAACACCCGCCACCGGCGTTAAAGATTATTTAAACCTTTACATTTACATCCACCCTCTAATATACGAATACAGTAAATTTCAGCTTATGGTTTGTTGGTACCGCCATTTATTTGCCTTTATCGGCCTCTGCGGGCTATCCCCGTTGGCTTCCCAACCGGTAACTCCCTTTGAACTGGACAGCAATTATTCGGCAACTTATCGAGAAGTGATCGACTATTATCTGGCCCTGGATCCGACGTCATCCCAAATGCAAATGCATCCTTTCGGCATGACTGACAGTGGACATCCCTTGCATGAAATCGTCCTGTCAGCCAATGGAATATTCGATCCGGTTACGGCGAAAAAAGAAGGAAAGCTGATCTTCCTGATCAACAATGGTATCCATGCCGGTGAACCATGTGGCGTGGATGCGACCATGATGTTGGTCAGGGACCTCATCCGGCATCAGATCGATCCCTCCCTGTGGAAGGATGTCGTGATGGTAATCATTCCATTTTACAACATTGGCGGTGCGCTGAATCGTGATGCCTACAGTCGGGCCAATCAGGCCGGCCCCCGGGAACACGGATTTCGCGGCAATGCCAGGAACCTGGACCTCAATCGTGATTTCATCAAAAGTGACTCAAAAAATGCGCAGAGCTTTCAACAGTTATTTACCAAATGGGATCCGGATGTCTTTCTCGACAATCACACCACCGACGGGGCGGACTATCCCTACATCATGACCCTGGTAGAGTCCCAAAAAGACAAGGCGACTCCTCCCCTGGGTGACTACATGCGCAATTCTTTTTTCCCTGAAATATACCGGCGGCTTACCGCCTCCGGATTTCCGGCCGTTCCTTACGTCAACGTCCGCAATACCCCGGATGAAGGGATCTTTGCTTTCTTTGAATCTCCGCGATTCGGTTCCGGCTATGCTGCACTCCATCACACACTGGCCATGATCTCCGAAGCTCATATGTTGAAACCCTTTGCACAGCGTGTTCGAGGTACCTATTCCCTGGAGATGCATCTGTTGGAGATCCTGAGTGAGCAAAGGGAGCGCATTCTTGCGCTGCGCCTTGAAGCAAAAGAAAATGCCCGCAATCAAAAAGATTTTCCGGTAGCCTGGAAGCTGGATTTCACCCAGAAGGATTCCATTCTTTTTTCCGGATATTCCGCTGCTTATCGCACCAGTGCCATCAGCGGAAAAGACCGCCTCTATTACGACAAGACCAAACCTTACCGGAAGTTCATTCCATTTTACAATACCTACGTGCCAACCGCCGTGGTCACCAGACCCCTAGCTTATGTAATACCGCAGGCTTATGACGGCATCATCGATCGCCTATCCTGGAATGGTGTCCGCATGCGCCGGCTTACCTCCGATTCCACCTTGATGCTTGAAATGTACACCATAAACGATTACGATTCTCCTCCCAACCCTTATGAAGGACATTTTCTTCATTCCGGGGTAACCGTCGAAAAACAAATCCGGTCCTGGACATATCACCAGGGCGATTACTGGATCCCCACCGATCAACCTGAGGTTCGATTCATCATGGAGACCCTGGAACCACAGGCTACCGATTCCTACTTTGCCTGGAATTTTTTTGATGCCATCCTCGGACAAAAGGAATATTTCTCCAGCTACGTCTTTGAGGATACAGCCGCCGAACTCCTGCGAGAAAATCCCGCTTTGGCCGCAACGCTGAAAAAGATGAAGGAGGAAGATGCGGATTTTGCCGCCAATCCTCGCGCCCAGTTGAATTACATTTATCAGCATTCACCGTATTACGAGAAGACCTACCGGTTATACCCGGTCGGCCGGGTAATCAGCAATTGACGATGAACCGACGCCTTCCGGGCCGGTTTTTGGTACACGGGTCGATGCATATCTGTCGATCAGCAAACAGACCGGATATTGAGCGTCAATTGTTCTATTTTTGGAAACTTAAGTTTAAAATGAGACCATGACCTACGATGATTTTACGATAAAAGCCCAGGAGTGCATTCTTGAAGGACAGAAGTTGGCCGGCACCCTGCATCAGCAGCAGGTGGACACGACGCACCTCTTGCTGGGGATTTTGACTTCGGAAGAAAGCATCAGTTCATTCCTGCTACAAAAAATGCATGTGGATATGGACCAACTGCGGTCCATCCTCGATCAGGCCATTCGCAATTACCCGAAAAGCGAAGGTGCCAACAAACAGTTTCTAAGTAGTGATGCCAATGCGGCCCTGGCCCGGGCAAAAAAATTGATGCCGGTATTCGGAGATGAATACATCTCCGTCGAATTGATCCTGTTGGGTATCCTGATGGGAAAGGACAAAGCAGCCAGTCTTATGCAGGGATTAGGCGCCACCGAGGTAGGCATGAAAGATGCCATCCGCGAATTGCGCCAAGGCCGTAAAGTGGATGATCCTAATGTGGACAACCAATACAATGCGCTAAAAAAATACACCATCAACCTCAATGACCGCGCAGCAAACGGAGATCTGGATCCCATCATCGGACGAGACGACGAGATCCGTCGTATCCTCCAGATCCTGTCGCGGCGCAGTAAAAACAATCCCATCCTGGTCGGTGATGCCGGTGTTGGAAAAACCGCCATCGTCGAAGGAATTGCCTGGCGAATTGTTCAGAAAGACGTACCTGAAAATTTACGCAAGAAACGGATCCTGACCCTGGATATGGCTGGCCTGGTCGCGGGAGCCAAATTCAAAGGTGAATTTGAAGAACGCCTGAAAGGTGTGATTGATGAAGTCAATGCCTCCCAGGGTGAAGTGATCTTATTTGTGGATGAAATCCATACCCTGATCGGCACCGGCGGCGGCAATGGCGCCCTGGATGCAGCCAACATCCTCAAGCCAGCCCTTGCCCGCGGCGAATTGCGCATCATCGGAGCCACTACTCCGGACGAATACCAGAAATATTTCGAACAGGACAAAGCCCTGGTTCGCCGGTTCCAAACCGTCTATGTGGATGAGCCCAGTGTCGCCGACACCATCTCGATACTGCGCGGTGTTCAGGAGAAATTTGAAGTATTCCACAAAATTGACATCCTGGATGAAGCACTGGTTGCCGCCGCCGAACTCTCCAGCCGCTACATCACCGATCGCAGGTTGCCGGACAAGGCCCTGGACCTGATCGACGAAGCCGCTGCGAAACTGCGACTTGAACTGGATTCGGTCCCCGATGAAATCGATGAACTCGACCGACGGGTCAAACAACTGGAGATCGAACGGGAAGCCATTAAAAGGGAAAACAATCAGGCCAAGCTGAAACAAATCACCGAACAGTTGGCCAACGCCAGGGAAAGAGCCAACAGCAAACGTTCGCAGTGGCACAATGAAAAAGCACAGGTCGATGCCATTCAGAATCTGAAAAAAGAAATTGAGCTCAAGGAACAGGATGCCCAGAAAGCCGAACGCAATTCGGAATTCGACAAGGTCGCTCAGATCCGTTTCGGCGAAGTTGAAAAAATGAAGGCCGAACTGATCGAAAAGGAGAAAGTGTTAAATGCGTTACCGGAAGAAGACCGCTTTACCAACGAGGCGGTTACCGCCAACGATGTCGCCGAAGTGGTAGCTCGCTGGACCGGAATTCCTCTCCAACGTATGCTGCAAAGTGAAAAGGAAAAACTGCTCCAACTGGAAGATAAAATCGGGGAACGCCTCATCGGCCAGAAAGAAGCGGTGAGGGCCGTTTCCGATGCCGTACGTCGCAGCCGGGCCGGCATGCAGGACCCCAATCGCCCCATCGGATCCTTCATTTTTCTGGGACCCACCGGGGTTGGAAAGACCGAACTGGCTAAAGCGCTGGCCGTGGTCCTCTTTGATGATGAACGTGCCATCACGCGGATCGATATGAGCGAATACCAGGAACGGCATGCGGCATCGCGGTTGGTGGGTGCCCCTCCGGGATACGTAGGCTATGAAGAAGGAGGTCAGCTGACTGAAGCGGTTCGGCGCCGGCCTTATTCCATCATTCTGATGGATGAAATTGAAAAGGCCCATCCGGATACCTTCAACATCCTTCTGCAGGTACTGGATGATGGCCGGTTAACCGATAACAAAGGGCGTGTTGCCAATTTTAAAAACACCATCATCATCATGACGTCCAACATGGCTTCAGACGTCATTCTTGAAAATTTTGAAGATCTGGATGCCTTGGGTCCGGAACATCGGGCGGAAATCATCGAAACCACCAAGGAGGAGGTTTTTGAGCAGTTAAAATCCAATTTACGTCCGGAATTTCTGAACCGTATCGACGAAAAAATCATGTTCCTTCCTTTGACGAAGGAAGAGATCCGACTGATTGCCAACTTATTGCTGAAGAGTGTCCGTAAAAATCTGGCCGAGCAAGGGATAACTCTGGAACTGACCCCTGCCGCCCTGGATCTGCTGACTGAGTTGGGTTACGATCCGGAATTTGGAGCCCGGCCATTAAAACGTGTCATCCAAAAGGAATTGGTCAACGAATTGGCCAAACAGGTACTGAGTGGTCACTCCGGCCCCGGCACCAGTATGTTGATCGATGCCCAGGATGGTCAATTTGTTTTTAACGGAGAGCGTAAAGCACTTGCGGAAGAAACCCTGGCCCATCAAAAAACGGCCAGTCCCTCCAATCCGCGCAAAAAACAACTTAACGATTTGATGCAGGCCACGGATGAGGTTAATGAGGCGGTGGAAGAGGTCAAAAAGACCCGTCGTTCCCGATCCAGAAGTCAACCAAAAGAAGATAAATAATTAAGGTTGTTCGCCGGTCGCTACCGGTCGGTCCGGATCAGTGATCCAATGACTCCAGGATCCGGTATAGAGCGCAGGCATACCCAATCCTGCCTGGTGGTAAGCGAGAATATTGTGACAGGCGGTAACTCCCGATCCGCAATAAAATGCAATATTTTCTGCCGAAACATCCGGTGGTAAGGATTTAAAGCGATCCCTCAGCAGGTGAGGCGACTTCCAGTGTTTCGATTTAGAAACGTTGTCGGCAAAAGGAAAGTTAACAGCACCTGGTATATGCCCGGCTACCGGATCAATGGGCTCAGATTCACCCCGGTAGCGAATCGCTTCCCGGCTATCGACGACCACGTGTTGTGGATCCAGCCGCCATTTATTTACATCTTCAGCAGAAACGATCCATTCCTCCCGGTAATCCGGTTCGTATTCCGAAGGGTGTCGGACCGGAATTAGGGCATCCACAGGATACCCTATTTCCTGCCATGCCACCCATCCTCCATCCATCACGGCTACGCCAGATATGCCCGACCATTTGAGCATCCACCACAACCGGGATGCAATACCGCCGATCTGGTCATCGTATATGACAATCTGGCTTGATTGCCTGACTCCCCACTGCCTCAAAGTTTTTTCCCAATCGGATTTATGGGGTAATGGGTGCCGGCCGGTAATTCCCGGTTCAACCGGTCTTGACAAATCCCGGTCAAGATGTGCGTAAATGGCCCCCGGAATATGGCCGGCAAGGTAGGCGGTCTCTCCAAGCGTTGGATCGGCCAGTGAGAACCGGGCGTCAAAAATGATCCATTCAGGATCTGCCAGATGCTTTAGTACCCTTTGGGGAGAAATGATGGAATCACTCATAATTCAAATGCTTGAGGAAAAGGTAAGCAATTTTGATTCAGCTTGCCAACGAAGAACTGAAGGTGGTAACTCCCGGTCCGGCGAGGTGGCCGGGATTATTTTACATTGGTGCAATCAGTTATTGTCAGAATATATTGATGATTTTATATCTTCATCGGCACAATTCAATAGGTATAATGAAAGCAATTATTCCCATTGCCTTTTTCGCAATGTTGTTGTGGGCCGGTTGTGAATCACCAGCCACTTCACAGGCGGCAGCAACTGAAAATAAAGAAACAATGGATCCATCTTACAATCCCGAGGCAAAACTGCAGGAATTGGGCATTACTTTACCCGAAGTCGGAGCTCCGGTGGCTAATTACGTCAACACGGTTCGCGTTGGCAATTTGGTCTACACGTCAGGCAAAGGTCCCAACACACCGGATGGAGGATACATAACCGGAAAAGTTGGCGCCGATCTTACCCAGGAACAAGGTTATGACGCGGCCCGTTTGGCGGCCATCCAGTTGATCGCCGCCCTGAAAGCTGAAGTGGGTGATCTCAAGAAAATCAAGCGGATCGTCAAGGTTTTGGGGATGGTCAATTGCACTCCTGATTTTGGCAACCAGCCCGAAGTGGTCAATGGTTGTTCAGATCTGCTGGTACAGGTTTTCGGTGACCACGGCCGTCATGCCCGTTCAGCCGTAGGCATGGGTTCCCTACCTCGTAACATAGCCATCGAGATCGAATTGATTGCTGAAGTATATCCTTAACCATTTCATCCTCTAAATCCATTTATTCTCGTGACGACAAGGTTGTCTTTTGAGCCAAATGATGAGCTCATTCAGTCGATTACCCGTGAAGTTCAATCCGGCAATATTTGCTATCTGCATCGTCCTTCGGGAGAGGTCAATTACCTTCCGGATGACGACCAGTTTTTTGACAATTTACCCGATAAATGGAGTGAATTTCTGGACTTCGTGGAAGCCAATGAAGGTGATTTTGCCATTGTAGAGCCCATGGATGAGTTTGATACCCACCAGATCATGACCGACTTTATGGTGGATGTCACCCTGCCGGTTGATTTTACCGATCTGCTTTACGATAGTCTGCAAAGCAAGGATCCCAAAGCGGCCTTTATCCTGGAAGTCAACAATTCTCCGTATCGTAAACACTGGACGGACTACCAGCAGCAACGCTACGAAGAATACGTGCGGACAGGGTTACTGGACTACGACTGGGAGGAGGAGTAAGCTGATGTAAGAATTGTGATTTTTGATTTAAGATTGGGGATTAATGGAGGACTTTGAATTTGGATTTTCAAGCTCCTCATTCAAAATTCAAAATTCAACCCTCAACTTTTCCTTTACAGATCCAACTCTTCCTTATGTTCCTCAAGTACTTCAATGATCAACTGGATCAGATCCGGTAATTCCATACCGATCATTTCCGCTCCCTGATACACTTCCTCCCGATCGACGCTGGCAGCAAATCCTTTGGTCTTAAGTTTTTTGATCACTGACTTTGGGGTCATGCCTTCGATCTTGGTTGGCCGGATCAGTGCCGCAGCATAAGTAAACCCGGTCAGCTCGTCCGCAGCGATGATGCATTTGTCCAGTAAACTGTTGCGTGGTACATTCCACTTGGTATAATGGCCGGCAATTGCATGAGCCATGGCTTCTTCTCCTTGTGCTCTTAGTTTCTCGACGATAAGATTGGGATGTTTCTCCGGCCATTTCTCATAATCGGCATCATGAAGCAGTCCGGTGAGTCCAAATAAATCTTCATCTTCCCCAAAATGCCGGGCCAGTCGACGCATGACCAACTCGACGCTCCGCATGTGCCGGCGTAACGCTTCGGTTTCGGTCATGGAAAATAAAAGTGCTTCCGCTTCGGATCGTTCCATCATAGTAATTTTACCTATTGATTACAGAATATACATAAAGGTGCTTACAAAAGATCCAGCTCGATATTGGATTTATGCGTGGTGACAACGGGAAAAAGACCTGATTAAACCAGGTATCATTCTTTCATAAATCCATTTGTACCTTTTGGGATTCCTCAAAGCTCCGCCGTGCAATAACCTCCAATTTAAAAATCAAATTTAATTCCCTGAGCTAACGGCAATTCGGTGCTGTAATTGATGGTATTGGTCTGCCGGCGCATGTATGCCTTCCATGAATCGGAACCGCTTTCCCGGCCGCCACCGGTTTGTTTTTCGCCACCAAAGGCGCCACCGATTTCGGCTCCACTGGTCCCGATGTTCACATTGGCGATGCCACAATCCGATCCAGCGGTCGAGAGATACATTTCCGCCTCCCGTAGATTAGTGGTCATAATGGCCGAAGACAGGCCCTGGGGAACCCCGTTCTGGAGTGCGATGGCTTCTTCAATGGTCGAATATTTGATCAGATACAACAATGGCGCAAACGTCTCATGTTGAACAATCGGAAGATCATTGGTCACTTCGGCAATGCTGGGGCTGACATAACACCCGGATTCGTATCCTTCTCCTTTTAAAGCTGCTCCTTTCACTATAAAGCTGCCGCCTTGTTCTTTAACAGATTTAAGTGCATTTTCATACATGTCCACCGCAGCCTGATCAATCAGCGGACCCATGTGATTGGACGCATCCAGCGGGTTGCCGATGCGGATCTGCTTATAGGCTTTGCGCAAAGCTTTCTTGACATCCTCAAAAATGGACTCATGGATGATCAGTCGCCGGGTCGAGGTACACCGCTGTCCGGCGGTACCGACGGCACCGAAGACGGCACCCGTCAAAACCAATTTCATGTCCGAGCTGGGTGTAATGATGATGGCATTGTTGCCGCCCAGTTCAAGAAGCGAGCGACCGAGTCGCTGAGCAACCGCTGTACCGACAATCTTACCCATGCGGATGCTACCGGTGGCGGAAATCAATGGTATCCGTTCATCAGCCGTCATGTATTCTCCGACGGTGTAGTCGCCATTGATCAGACTGACGATACCTTCAGGAAGTTTGTTGGCTTTGAGGATATCCTGGAAGATGAGCTGGCAGGCCACTCCGCAAAGTGGCACCTTTTCCGAAGGTTTCCACACGACAACATCTCCACAGACCAGGGCAATCATGGCATTCCAGGACCAGACGGCTACCGGAAAGTTGAACGCTGAGACAATCCCGACGATGCCCAGCGGATGCCATTGTTCGTACATCCGGTGGGCGGGGCGTTCCGAATGCATGCTGAGTCCATACAATTGACGGGAAATACCTACCGCAAAATCGCAGATGTCGATCATCTCCTGAACTTCTCCCAGTCCCTCCTGATAACTCTTCCCCATCTCATAAGAGACCAGCATGCCCAGATGTTCCTTGTGCTGGCGTAATGCCTGCCCATACTGACGAACGATTTCGCCGCGTTTGGGCGCCGGGATCAACCGCCATTGTACGAATGCTTTCTTGGCGGTTTGAATGATTTTATCGTATTCTTTCCGGGTAGTGATGCTCACTTTACCAATCGATGTACCATCGACGGGTGA
>JAGQXC010000186.1 GCA_020436785.1 Saprospiraceae bacterium
GGGAGATGGAAACGGAATGAAAGATCAATCCACTTCCATCTCACTGATCTTCTGCTGCTTGTAGACAGCCTTCATGATCTCATTACGACGTTGCACCGATGGTTTGGTGAAGTGTTTGCGATCCCGCAATTTCTTCAAAATGCCCACGCTCTGATACTTACGTTTGTAACGTTTCAGTGCCTTGTCGATGGATTCGTTGTCTTTAATTTCAATGATTAACATACTCCATGTATTACCAAGAATTCTAAAAAAGCGAGGCAAAATTATACCATTCCTCTGATATTTACAATAGGTCGATTTACAATAAATAAACCGGTGGAATGAGGGTGTTTTTAAGGGCTCCCCGTACATTTATTTCATCAAAATCAGTGTGTCTCATCCATGACAGAAAAGCAACTGGCACAATTCGTCAAATCACTCTACGGACTGGAGGGTATCTGGCAAGCTCTGCCCGGAGAACTGGGCCTGCATTTCCGGCTTACCACTCCGGAAGGTCTTCGCTATGTAGTAAAAGTAAATCACGAGACCAATACAGATCAATGGCTTGATCTGCAACACCAATGCATGGCATGGGCCCATGACCGCATCCAGGGTTTTCAACTGCCCTATTCCATCACGGCAAAGGATGGAAAGACCTATCATGAGGTTGACAAAGGACAGTGGCTTCAGGTGCTGGAATGGGTACCCGGTCGTCTTTTTGCCCACGTACGTCCTCATACTTCTGAACTCCTGGCTGACGCCGGCAAGAAATTAGGACTGCTCACAAAGGCGCTGCAAGGATTTGAGCATCCCTATGCCCGCCGTTTTCTGAAATGGGACATTGCGGCATCATCCTGGACCCGACCTTATCTGGATCTTTTTGATTCCGGACAAAAAGGGAAAATTCAGCAATTGTGGGCCCGGTTTGAGGCCATCCAACCGATGTTGTCCACTTGTCGAAAACAAGTGTTGTATCATGATGCCAACGATTACAACGTATTGGTCACGGAAGATCCCTACCTCCCCGCCATAGCCGGATTCATTGACTTTGGCGATGTCGTCCATACACAGACCATTCATGATTTGGCGATTGCTTGCACCTATCTTCTGATGGACAGTCCGGATCCGGTGCATCAGTCTATTCCTTTGATCGCAGCCTACCACCAGGTTTTTCCATTGACGACAGAAGAAATCCATTGCCTCGCTGGCTGTATCGGCTCCCGGTTACTGATCAGTGCAACAGTCGCAGCCATCAATATCAAAGAAAACCCAGCCAATGCTTATCTCCAGGTGAGTACCCAGGGTGTTTGGGACATGATTGATCGCTGGTTGGGCGTTGATCCGGATTATATGGAAATGGTCTTTCGGCATGCCTGCAGTAAGGAACCCAGTCCGAAGCGCCAACAATACGACGCCTGGGTCAACATTGCTCCCAGGTTACATCCTGTCATCCGGGCAAACTGGCAGGCGGAGGCCATCCATCTTGATCTGAGCGTTGGAAGTCCTGATCTGGGCCATTTTAGCGAATACAGCGATTTGGCCCTATTTGAAGCAAAGATCAACCGCTGGATAGCTGGTGGAGGTCACCGGGTTGGATATGGTGGATACCTTGAAATCCGGCCGTTATATACCTCCGATCATTTTCGCGACATGGGTCCGGAAGGCCCGCGCTGGCGGACTCAACATCTGGGGTTGGACCTGTGGTCACCGGCCGGTGAACCGGTTTATGCTCCCCTGGATGGCTGCGTTCACAGCATGCAGGATAATCAGGGAGATCGTAATTATGGTACCACCATCCTGCTTGAACATCGCTTTGGTGATTTGACCTTTTATACCTTATACGGACACCTGTCGAGAGGATCACTTGGACTTTCAAAGCCCGGCCAGCACGTGAAGGCCGGAGAGCTCATTGCCCATACCGGCAATTCTTCTGAAAATGGCGGTTGGCCGCCCCATCTCCATTTTCAGATCATTCTTGATCTGCATGGATGGTCCGGCGACTACCCCGGGGTGGCTTATGCCCGTCAAATCGACCTATGGCGCAGCAATTGTCCCGATCCGATGACGCTGCTCCCGTATCTGGTAATCCCGGGCAAAGCAAGTTTAATCCATCCATTGACTGATGTCATGGATCTGACCGCACGTCGCCGGAAAGCACTGGGTCCTAACCTGAGTCTGTCCTATCGCGAGCCTTTACTCATGCTACGAGGGGAAATGAGCTATCTGATTGCAAGCGACGGACGCAAATACCTGGATACCGTTAATAATGTCGCCCATGTGGGTCACGAACATCCCCGTGTAGTCCGGGCCGGACAGCGCCAAATGGCCGTTCTGAATACCAATACCCGCTACCTGCATCCCAACATTGTGGCGTGTGCCGAACACCTGCTTGCCAAGGCACCGGATCACCTGGAAGTATGCTATCTGGTCAATTCCGGCAGTGAGGCCAATGAACTGGCGATGCGGATGGCCAGGACCATCACCGGCCGCACCCGGATGGCTGCTCTGGATATGGGCTACCATGGCAATACCCAGGCCTGTGTAGATGTCAGTTCCTATAAATTTAATCGCCAAGGAGGGCAAGGGCAACCGGCACATACGTTGCTGCTGCCACGCCCGGATCCTTATCGGGGTGTCCTGGCTGATCATCCGGACAGTGCCCGGACTTATGCCAGCGATGCCGTGGATCGGATCCGGCTCTGGCAACAACAGGAAATTACTCCGGCGGCACTAATTGCCGAAACCATCATGAGTTGTGGTGGGCAAATCGTACCACCCGATGATTACCTTCCGGCGGTTTATGCGGCCATGCATCAAGCAGGAGGGCTGTGTATCGCCGACGAAGTCCAACATGGTCTGGGACGTGTAGGAAGTCATTATTTCGCCTTTGAGTTATTTGGGGTCACCCCGGATATCGTTACCGTCGGCAAACCATTTGGGAATGGTCATCCGATCGGTGCAGTCCTTACTTCCCGGGCCATCGCCGAGGCCTTCCATAATGGTATGGAGTACTTTAACACTTTTGGAGGCAACCCGGTCTCCGCTGCCATCGGGCTGGAAGTATTGCAAATCATTGAAGATGAGGGGTTGCAGGCGCATTCCTCCGAGGTGGGTAACTACCTAAAGGCTTCCCTGAAGGACCTGGCTATCAGGCATCCCATCATCGGAGATGTCCGGGGAGCCGGACTTTTTCTCGGCTTTGAGCTGGTAGAGGATCCGGTGCTCAAAACGCCGGCCACTCCGGCTGCCAATCACCTGGTAAACCGGATGCGTTCTTTGGGAATCTTAATGAGTACGGATGGCCCGGATGATAATGTCATCAAGATCAAACCACCTTTGTCAATAACAATGGATCAGGCAGCTCTGCTGATTCAGTTGCTGGAAATTACACTTCAGGAAGATCCTTTCCGGATTTAAAGATTAAGCTGCCCTCGAAAACAACAATTTCTCAATAATTGGGTTAGAGCTGCAAAATTTCTCATCAATTAAAACCTTTCGTACAATGAAGTGTCTTTCAGGAGTTTTCTTTGCGTTGTTCGCACTTACGGCGGCACAAGCTCAGTCCAGCTGGATGGTGGATCCCGGACATAGTAACATTCGATTTACCGTTACCCACATGATGATCTCCGAAGTGGACGGCGAATTCAAAACCTTTACCGGATCGGTGACTAGCAATTCGGACGATTTTTCCGGGGCTTCGGTTGAATTCACGGCAGATGTCAATTCCGTAAATACCGGAAACGAACGTCGTGACGGGCATCTGAAATCCGATGATTTCTTTAATGCGGATAAATTTCCCCAAATCAAGTTCAATGGAACCATTCAAAAAGAAGGAAGCGATTATTATTTAGTGGGCGACTTTACGATGCGCGATGTAACCAAGCCGGTCAAATTTCCGGTCAAATACAATGGTACCATCAGTGGTGGTATGGGTCGCAAAGCCGGATTTAAAGTCATGGGGACTGTGAATCGCTTTGATTACGGTCTTCAATGGAACCGTGCCATGGAAGCTGGAGGAGTTGTAGTAGGTCCGGATGTGGAAATCACTTGCAATGTAGAACTGAATGAAAAGAAAGAAGGTAGTAACTAACCTGTACTTTCAATAAAAAAAAGGGTGCCTGACGGCCAGACACCCTTTTTTTTGCTTTTTATCAATCCAACAACTTCAGGTCCGCTTCCCGCTTTGCCCGGAATTCGGAATTCGCCTTCCATTGTGGCATTTCCTGACTATTTGCCAACCGTAAACCAATGTTGAAGAATAGTTGCATGTCCTGCTGAATGCCACGCAAGTCCCAGGTGGAAGGATCGTATTCATCCTGAGGCTTGTGGTACCGGTTGGCTGTGTAATCTTTTTGCTTTTCCATCGCGTAAGCCTTTCCCTTTTCGGCATGGTCGTATCCGCCCTGGGCAAAGAGGGCCGGAACACCAACTTTGGCAAAATTGAAATGGTCTGAACGGTAGAAATACCCTTTTTCAGGTTCCTGTTCTCCGAGGATGTAGCGACCCTGTTTAGCCGCTTCTTCCCGGGCAATGTCATCCATGTCAGATTGCCCCAGGCCGGTTATAGTAAGATCTTTCATCGGTCCATTCGGATTCAAACCATCCATATTGATGTCTGCGATGGTGTGCGGTATGGAATAAATGGGATGCTCGGCATAATATTGTGAACCCAACAGGCCCTGTTCCTCACCGGTTACAAATAAAAAGATCACCGATCGCTCAGGTTTATGATCCAGTTTGGTATAAGCATTCGCAATCGCCAGTAAACCGGCAGTACCGGATCCGTTGTCTAAAGCACCGTTGTAGATACTGTCGCCGTCAACGACCTTACCGATCCCGAAATGATCCCAATGAGCCGAATAAAGGACGTATTCATCCGGATTGTCCCTGCCAGTGATCTTACCAATCACATTACGTGACTGATCGTATTTAAAGCTGTTGTGGAGGGAGGTCGACACGGTCATCCCCAGCGATTGGGGCTGGAAGTCGGGTTTGCGGGCCTCTTGAATCAACTGGGCAAAGTCGACACCGGCGGCTTCCATGATGCGCTTGGCGGCATCAAGGGTTATCCAGGATTCGATGGCACATCTGTCCGCATTCTTATTGTCCGAACGCAACCCCAACCGGGCGCCTGACCAACCACTCTGTACGACAAACCAGGGATATCCCGCCATGTTCGTTTCATGAATAATAATGACTGCATCCGCCCCCTGACGGGCACCTTCTTCGTATTTGTAGGTCCAGCGGCCATAATAGGTCATGGTATTACCTTTAAAATAGATACTGTCATCCTGGCGGAATCCCGGATCGTTTACCAGGACCAGTGCCGTCTTGCCATGCATATCAATGCCCGCATAATCGTTCTTCCCATATTCCGGCGCCACGATGCCATATCCGCAAAAAACGAGCTCGGAACCTTTTAAGTCCAGGTCTGCTTCCTCGCGCTGTGTCGTTGCTACAAAGTCTTTGTCCAGCTGAAGATCAAGGGTTTGATCGTGACCGGTAATCTCCATATTCTCTGACGGATGTCCGGTAATTTCGACCATGGGTACTTCCTGGTAATACGAGTTTCCGTTGCCGGGCTCGATTCCCATTTGTTCCATTTCGTTCTTCAGGTAATCTACCGTTAGTTCTTCCCCTTTGGTGAAGGGTTTACGTCCTTGCAAACTGTCGGAAGCGAGTACCGAAAGGTATTGATCAAAGTCGGAAGATTCGACGGTGACGGATTGTTGGGCAGACTGACAAGCCAGCAATCCGGTGAATAATAGGAATGCCAAATAACGCATACGATTCTATAATTAGATTGATTAATAATGACGACGTGGTGACGATCACCATTGTCAACTCATAATGACTATCTCATTCCGGAAAGTTCCCCCGGAAGCCACATGCTCCAATCGATGAAATAATCCCTTAGGGATTGCCTTTCGATTCTACCGTTTTTAAACCTTCCTGTTTCAATTCCTGATTGATACCAGGCAACTGGCTGTTAATAACCATTTCCAATTTGTCCAGATGGTCCTTCAACTCCATGGACAATTCTTTGAACACCTGATAGGCCGCTGCAGTTGGTTTGGCGTCGCCGGTTTCCACACTTCGTCGCAATGATGCCAGCCGGTTGTTTAGCTTGATCGGGAAATTCAGGGGATCCTGGCCACTTTGATTTCTCACCTGATAGAGGTCTTCTTCGATCGATCCGATTTGCTCCAATAATTTTTGAATCGAGCTCTTCAACGGTTCCGAAGCGGTTTGTCCAACGCGGTCTTTCAACTGCTTACGCAGATCTCGGATGCGGATGACCGCTTCGTTGGCTGCGCTGGTTTTATCGCGGATCTGCATGGCCAGATTGAATTGTTCCTGTAAATCTGCCGGGGTAATCCCTTCAAGATTGGGATCCATCGTGATGGCAAAAGGCAGGGTTTCCTGATATTCGCCGGCCGTCATTCGGATCTGGTAGTTGCCCAGGGGAGCTTTGGGGCCCATTTGAGGCCTGCCGCTCCAGATGATCATACCGTCAAAGGTCGTTGCTCCCGGGTATCGCAGGTTCCAGGTAAATTCATTGATCCCGATTTTATTAGTCGGCTTTCCGGATCCGCTACGCATCCACCATGGAAGGTTAGGATTGGGTTTGTTGTCGGATTTTTTACCAGTAAATGATTCAATCAGATTTCCATCAGCATCGAGAATTTCCATAATTACGCTATCCACCTGACTGGGCAAATAGTATTGTATTTTGGCATCATAAATTCCGCGGATGGCATCAGCCGGTTGAAACAACGTAGGGCTCCCCGTCAGGGTGGCTTCCGATACTTCACGGAGTGGGTTGATGTCATCCAATATCCAGAATCCCCTGCCATGGGTACCTAAAACCACATCGTCGTTTTTAACCACGAGGTCCCTCACAGGCGTGTCCGGAAGATTCAGTTGTATCGGCTGCCAATGGTCTCCCTGATCAAACGATACGTAAACACCATGTTCAGTTCCCAGGAATAGCAATCCGGGTCGAATGGGATCTTCCCGGACAACACGGGCAAAATGGCCAGCTTTTACTCCGGTGATGATCTTGGACCAGGTTTTGCCGTAATCGGTGGTCCGGAATACATACGGCTCACGGTCATCCACCTGATAACGGTTGGCTGCCACATAGGCCGTGCCAGGATCGTGGTGGGAAGCCTCAATAATGCTCACTCTCGAGAACTTTGGCAAATCGGCAGGTGTAATGTCCATCCATTTTTTTCCACCATCCCGCGTGATGTGAATTTTACCATCATCGGAACCTGCCCAGATGGTATTGATGTCGTGATAGGAAGGTGCCAACGCGAATACGGTCGCATAGATTTCCGGTCCGTTCATGTCATTGGTGATGATCCCTCCGGTCTCCCCAAGGGTCTCCGGGTCGGCATAGGTCAGGTCAGGACTTATTTTATCCCAGGTCTGCCCATCATCGGTCGTTTTCCAGACATGCTGCGAACAGGTGTACATGATGTGTGGATCCTGCGGGCTGAAAACGATCGGGAAGGTCCACTGCCACCGCTCGGGCAAGGCGCTGGAAGGTTCACCGGAAAAGAATCGCGGATAAACCTGAATGTCGCGGACCTGTCCGGTCATCCGATTGTAACGGGTCAGCAAGGCACCCTGACTGCCGGCGTAGAATACATCCGGGTCGGTTGGAGACTGAGCGATGTAACCGCTTTCGCCCCCACCAACTGCATAATACCACCCATGATTAGGTCCCCGCGCCTGCATATGTTCCCAACCATCACTGGGTATGGCCAGCGTACTGTTATCTTGTTGCGCCCCGGCTACATGATAAGGTACATCGCTGGTGGCCATCACATGATATACCTGGGTGGTACAATAATCCTGCTCCGTCCAGGTTTTACCGCCGTTGATACTGACAATGCCGCCGCCATCGTTTCCATTGATCATCCTTTGGGGATCATTAGGATCAATCCATAAGTCGTGGTTGTCACCGTGCGGTTGCTGGATGGTTATGTCAAAGGTTTTGCCCCCATCGGTGGATTTGAAGAAATTCACATTGAGGCAGTAGACCACATCCTTATCCCAGGGATCGGCATAAATCCGGGAATAATAAAATGCCCGTTGCCGTATCTTGCGTTCGTCGTTGGTGCGCTTCCAGGTCCACCCACCGTCGTCGGAGCGGAATACTCCTCCTTCGTGGGCTTCTACGACCGCATAAAGTCGATTGGGGTCGGCCGGAGATACGGTGATTCCGATCTTTCCCAACGGTCCTTCCGGCATTCCCGGATTGGTAGTCAGGTCGATCCAGTTCTCACCCCCATCAACCGATTTCCAAAGTTTACAGTAGGGACCACCACCCCACATCTTCCAGGCCTTGCGGTAGACTTGCCAGGTCGAAGCATAAAGTACATTAGGGTTGGTTCGGTCGATGATCAGATCGACCGCGCCGGCTTTTGGGCTCTCGTACAGCACTTTCCGCCAGGTATTGCCACCATCGGTGGACTTAAATACGCCTCTTTCTTCATTATCACCGTAGGGATGGCCGAGAGCTGCCACATAAACGATGTTGGGATTGGTCGGATGAATCCGAATTCGTGAAATGGATTGGGTTTCTGCCAATCCGATATGCCGCCATGTTTTACCTCCGTCCGATGTCTTGTAGACACCGTCGCCCTGGGTGATGCTGCCCCGTAATTCTGTCTCTCCCATACCGATGTAGACAATGTCCGGGTTGGTCTCGGCGACTGCTACGGCACCAACCGATGAGCTGGTCAGCTGGCCGTCCGTTACCGGGGCCCACTCATTGCCCCCGTCTGTGGTTTTCCACAAACCTCCGCCGGTAGCACCAAAATAATATTCGTTAGGCCGGCCCGGGGAACCAGCGACTCCCAGACAACGACCACCGCGCTCCGGGCCAATGTTCCGCCAGGACATATTGCTGTAAAATTGATCCGGGATCTGTCCAAAAACACCCGGTATGGCTAATGAAAGGGATAAAACCCAGGAGAGGCCTATTTTATGCATGATATCCGTTTTTTCAAAATTGATCGTAGGAACCCAATTTAGGGAACTTTCAAAGAAAAAATCTCCATTGGTGACAAAGACTACACAAATCTGCCTCGCCGTGCAGAATCTGAAAATCTGGGATTATTCAATGCGGTGTTGCTCGTAGGTGTACGCCGGGCAACATTCTTTAAGGGCCATATAAAGATCCGGATCAAGCACATCCCCCGCAGCGGCCAGCATGGCATTGAGCTGATCCACCGAACGGATGCCAATGACGGCTGAATCGACTTCATTACGCTGCAATGCAAAACTAAGTGCGAGGGATTCCATGGACCGGGTGCCGGCCAATCCACGAATTTGATTTTGAGCATCGGCCACCATACCGGTATCCCGTTGCAGATAGTCCTTCGCCGGTTTGTCGACGAGTAGTCCCTGGGCTAGTGTTCCCCGTAATAAGATGCCGGTTTCTTCTTGGGCAAGCAAGGGAAAGATCTGTTCTTCCGGACGCCGGTCCAACAAACTGTATTGCACCATGACGCTGGCCAAACTGGATTGGGTTACCCACCGTTGAATGACATTCGGGCGTATGGAAGATATGCCGAAATAGCGGATCAGCCCTTCCGACTGCAATTGCAACATGGCTTCCAGACTTTCCTGGAATGGATCCTCTATGGTACCGCCATGCATCTGATACAGGTCAATGTAATCGGTTTTCAGGCGCCGCAAACTGGCTTTCGCAGCCTTCAGGATGTACGCTTTGGCCGGGTTCCAGGTCCAGGTACCATCGGCTTTCCACTCGTTGCCGACCTTGGTTGATACAAATAATCGTTCCCGGCGGCCTTTGATGGCCTTACCTACGACTTCTTCATTGCGACCTTGCTGATAGAGGTCTGCGGTATCCAGTAAATTGATGCCTGCGTCCAATGCCATGTGCACCACCCGGATGGCCATCTGTTCGTCGTCGACCGGCAACGACATACAGCCGAGGCTGACCGCACTGACCATAACATCGGTTCGACCTAATTTTCGGTATTTCATTGGTTTTTTTCATTGATTAGGCCAACGCGTTTTGCACCTTCTTCCAGGGTATATTCAGCATCCGCCAGCAGCTTATCGATTCGCTCGCACAGGTCCGAAGCCTGCTTGACCGTGCCCAATGGATTAATCAGATTCATGTGCGACTCCGAAGCGAGCCGGCGCGCCAATTCAGCATTTTGCTGAGCTTCCTTTAAAGATGCGGGACCAGCCATGTGGATCAGGCGCTGTCTGCGCACTTCGATGGAATCCATGCGTGGCTGAAAGGTGGCCAATCGCTGTAAAAACAAAGGATTGGCTTCCGCGATTGCTTCTTGTTTCTTCAATTCCCGATCGTCTTTTGACCGCATTTGCCGGGCCTGGGCCATCGTGGCTTCGGCGGAAGTCGTCGTTTCAGCAATGATGCGGTAAAAATTGTCGTATTCCTGAGCCAGCATTTTATTCCGGTCAATGACCTCATTCCATTGATCGTCGGCGGCCGTTTGGGTGTGACATGCCAGCCAACCGGTCAGGAAAATGAACACAGGAATGAGACCTGTCCATTGCTGCTTATGTTTCATAGGGAACAAAAGTAGAAAGGTGCCTGTCAAAAAAACAATTCCCCACTCATTTATTCTGCATTCCGGGAATCCATTCTGTACAAAAGTGTAGCCAGATTGGCTAATTTTGCAGCGAACTAACAAAGTCCGAACCAAATACCGGCAGGGTAAATCCATGAAGATAGTGATCGCCGGCGCCGGAGACATCGGTTTCCATCTCGCCAAACTTTTATCTGCTGAGAAACAGGACATCATATTGATTGATACCAATCAGGATGTGCTGGATTACGCTCAATCCCACCTTGACGTGATGACCATCCGGGGAGACTCTGCTTCACTGGAAGTGTTACGCCGGGCAGAAATATCCAAGGCAAAACTTTTCCTGGGCGTGACCACTTCCGAGAAAAACAACATTTTCAGCGCCATTTTGGCAAAAAAAATGGGTGCGGACCAAACCATCGCCCGGGTAAATAATCCCGAATTCCTGGCCGAAGATGAAAAAGCCAATTTTGTAGAACTGGGAATTGACTCGCTGATTTCACCGCTTCAATTGGCTGCAAAAGAAATCTACCGGCTGATCAAACAGGAAAGGGTCACCGATATTTTTGACTTTGAAGATGGGAAGATTTCTCTGGTGGGTTTAACCCTGGACGACCGGTCCTATTTCATCAACCGGGCCATCAAAGAAGTATTTCCGTTCGCATCCAATGGCAAAAGGGAAGACAATGTCTGCAAACCAATCGCTATCCTGCGGGGAAACCAGACCTTCCTGCCGCATGAACAAACCTTGTTGCGACAAAATGACCATTTGTATTTCATCACCAAAAAAAATCAAATTGATGATGTGATCAATATGGCCGGAAAGGAAAAAAGGAGGATTCGTAATATCATGATCATCGGTGGGGGTGAAATGACTTTTCGCACGGCCCAACTTCTGGAGGACGAATACAACGTAACTATCGTCGAAAAGGACAAAGAAGCCTGTAAAGATCTGATCGAAAAGCTTCACCATAGTCTGGTGATTCAGGGTGATTATTCCAATTTTGAATTGCTGAAGGAAGAGGGGCTGAATACCATGGATGTATTCATTTCCCTCACTGAAAATACCGAAACCAATATCCTGAGTAGTCTGGTCGCTAAAAATTGCGGGGTAGGCAAGACCATTGCCCAGGTTGAAAACATCGAATACACCCACATTTCCCAAAACATCGGTATTGACACCCTGATCAATAAAAAACTGATTGCCGCCAACAACATTTTCCGGTATGTACGTAAAGGACATGTGGAAGCCATCACCAGCCTGCACGGGGTAGACGCCGAGGTGATTGAATTCCTGGTGACAAAAAACAATCGTTTGACCAAAAAACCGCTTAGGGATCTGCACCTGCCGGAATCGGCAATGGTCGGCGGGGTGATCCGTGGAGAGGAAAGTATGCTGGTCGATGAAGAGTTCCAGCTTCAGATCGGAGATAAAGTGATCATTTTTACTTTGCCTGAAGCCATCGGCAAGGTTGAAAAACTATTTCATTGATGATCCAATTTGCGTCAATCGCCCGCGTCATGGGCGTGTTGTTGTTCTTGTTTGGATTGATGATGGCCACGACCATTGGATTTTCTCTCTATTACCACAGCCCGGACATCCTTCCCTTGCTGAGTGCCAGTGGCATCACCCTGGGATCCGGTATCCTGTTGTTCGTTTTGGGACTCCAACGCGAAGTGCATATTGGAAAGCGGGAAGGGTACCTGATTGTTGCGCTGGGATGGATCTTCATGACCCTTTTTGGTATGCTGCCATTTCTGCTGAGCGGTGTCATAC
>JAGQXC010000187.1 GCA_020436785.1 Saprospiraceae bacterium
AAGACGCCGGAGTTGTACCAAAATACACCGAACCCCTTCAGCGGGGAGACGATGATCGGCTTCTGGTTGCCGGAAAGTATGACCGCCACCCTCAGGGTGATGGATGTAACCGGTAAGGAGCTGTACCGGGTCAGCGGCAGTTATTCCGCAGGAAACCATATGTTGACATTGGAAGCCGGCAGTCTGCCGGATATGAAGGGTGTGTTGTTCTATCAATTGGAAACTGAACAAGGCGTATTGAACAGACGTATGGTCAAGGTGAATTAATAGGAATGCTGACAACACGTTAGTGTTCGTCAGTAGTGATACGGACTTTGTTGACTGATGCTGACAACACGTAGTGTTCGTCCGCTTGGTAGCAGTTTTGGCATTTTGCGCCTCAGTTACCGATAAGAACACCGTTCGCATTTGGGGGTTCACTCCGTGATTTTCTTTTTCGGAGCCAACAATGGTGACCGCTTGCTATGTTGTGGGTACTTAAATAATTTTATTTTTATCCCGCTTTCCAGTTTTCATCTGAATTCTGGTTTCTCAATACTGAATACATAAAAATGCGTTTCGGAACCAAAGTCATCCATGCCGGTATCACACCGGATCCCACCACTGGAGCAATCATGACTCCGATTTACCAAACTTCTACCTATGTGCAGGAAGCTCCGGGTAAACACAAAGGTTTTGAATACGCGCGGACCCAAAATCCGACCCGGCAGGTACTGGAAAATAACCTGGCCGCTCTTGAGAACGGACAATATGGAATCGCCTTTGCCAGTGGTTTGGCTGCGATGGATGCTGTATTGAAACTGCTTAAACCAGGCGATGAAGTACTTTCTACCAACGATTTGTATGGTGGCTCTTACCGGCTGATCAAGCGGATCTATGAAAAATTTGGGATCAAAGGCAAGTTTGTCGATTTATCGCATACCGGTCAGCTCCCAGACCACATCTCAGATGCAACCCGGTTGATCTGGCTGGAGACACCTACCAATCCCATGTTGAGTATTATCGATATTGAAGCGATATGCCGGATTTCGAAAGCAAAGGACAAAAACATCATTATCTGTGTCGACAATACATTTGCTTCACCGTATCTACAGAATCCATTGGATTTAGGCGCGGACCTTGTCTTGCATTCGGCGACCAAATACCTGGCCGGACACAGTGATGTGATACTGGGCGCAATCGTCACCCGGGATGAGGTTTTGGCGGAACAATTGCATTTCATTCAGAATGCCTCAGGTGCCGTGCCGGGGCCTCAGGACTGCTTTCTGACCTTAAGAGGCATCAAGACTTTGCACCTGCGTGTTCAGCGGGCCTGTGACAATGCCTCCGATTTGGCAGACTGGCTGCAATCACATCCGAAGGTGGGACATGTCAACTACCCGGGATTGGCCCAGCATCCCGGACATGCGGTGGCCCAAAAACAAATGCGCGCCTACGGTGCCATGATCTCTTTTGACCTCAAGAACAACACCCTTGAAAATGCCCATTATGTATTGAGTAACACTCATTATTTTTCACTGGCCGAATCCCTGGGAGGGGTAGAGTCCCTGATCGGCCATCCGGCCAGTATGACCCATGCTTCAATTCCCCGGGAAGAGCGTCTTAAAGTAGGACTTACCGATTCCCTCATCCGGCTGAGTGTCGGCATTGAAGATGTCGAAGATCTGAAACAAGACCTGGAACAGGCTTTACAGGGCTATTGATCCGGATTACCCCAGACACTGACCGTACGATGCCGGTGTAATGGATGCTGGCAAGATGGAGTAGACCGGATGAGACTTGTGACAATTCCTCTATTGTTCACATAATCAATAGTTAATATATTTAATAATACTACATTTAATAACTAGTAAAGATTAAGCTTAAAGTGATGGAATTATCCACCATGTGTAAGAAACTGAATTGTAGCAGGTTATTGAAAGTCAATGTAGATGGAGGCTATTCGTATATAAAAGTGGGAAATGTAAAGCAATCTGTAATACAAAAATTTACATAGTACAATATAATGTATTATGTAAAAAGTATTTCGTATGTAAAATTTTACTATTTTGCACCCGGATTTCTGCTGGCGGACCAAACTTTCAGGATCCAGTTGTATGCCTAGAGTAAGTGATTGTTCCTATTTATTGGATCAATTTGGACGGTTATTAGATGGCGCAAGCCAAAATAACCATTCTACTTTATCCCACCCTTCCGCCAGCTTTCTTTACCTACCAGTTATTAAACCACCAATGGATGATCCATTTTTGGTAAACGCTCAAATACCAATGTTATGTACCGGATTTTACACTTACCGGCACTCTTACTGAGTGTCCTTGCATTTGCTTTTCCTGCGCAAGCCCAGGTTACTACCATTGATTTTAATTACACCGGAAGCAGTCAGGCCTGGGTGGTACCCACCGGGGTAAATGCCGTCCTGATCAAAGCCTGGGGTGCCCAGGGTGGCGGTGGAGGCCTGGTTCCGGGGGGAAGAGGAGGTTACGCGACCGGATTACTGGCTGTTACGCCAGGGCAAACGTTAAATATTTATGTCGGGGGAGCTGGTTTGGTTACGTCTGGCTCGAACACCAATGTGGCAGGAGGATTTAATGGCGGTGGACAGGCAACCCGGGCTACCAGCGGAGCCATCCTCTTGCGAAATCGTGCCAGTGGTGGCGGCGCTTCGGATGTTCGCCTGGGAGGGATGGCGTTAACGGACCGCGTAATCGTTGGTGCCGGAGGTGGTGGATATGGAGGTGCTGGTGGAGGATTGAATGGCGTAGCTGCCAATGGCGGCGGCGGCACCCAGGCCTCCGGAGGTGCCGGTGGTTCCGGTTGCAGTGCCGGATCCCTGGGTCAGGGCGGTGAAGGTTCCACAGCCGGATGTTCCGGAGGCGGCGGCGGTTATTACGGTGGTGGTTCAGGCAATACCGGAGGAGGTGGATCCTCTTTCCTGGGAGGTGTGAACAATGGTTTTACGTTGGAAAACATTCAGGAAGGTAATGGATTTATTTCCATTTCTTATGGGGAAGGTTTGCTGGCCATTTTTGATGATCAAACGGATTTCATCAATTCGGCCGTATCTGCCTGTGTCGATTCTGTCAGCGGCATCTCTTCGGAAGTACTGGAAGATTTTGAGAGTTATTCACCGGGACTTTACAACAGTGGATTTACCGGTAACGGATTTTCAGTTTCCCTGGTGGAGAGTGGAGTTGCTGCTGGAAACATAGAGATATTAAACATCGGCTCCAACGTCATCCGGATTCAGCCCGATACACTCAATTTTGGGACTACCGGTGAAGATTTGATTTGTCTGACCTTTGATGAACCGGTCACCTCGGTAGGCGCCGATTTCATATTAACTGCTTTGAATTTATTAGGTCATGAGGGATTGACGCTTGAAGCGGTGTTGACCATGATGGATGGAACGGTGGAGATCCTGAACCTCCCTGCTGGTGGTCCTCTGACCAGCTTGAACATCAGCGCCGGATACCTGGGAATTTCCGATCGGACCGGCTGCAACAAAATCGCCAAGTTAACTTTCCGAGTCAGCGGACTTGACCCGATATTGAATCCCGGTCAGTTGGGCCTGGGACTGATCCTTGACAATCTATACTTCAACAGTTGTGATTGTACCTGCCGGGTGGAATCGTGCCACGACCAGGTTAATATTTCGCTGGATGGAGATTGCAGCCGCCCGGTGAGCGCATTGGATGTCATGACCAATGTATCGTTAGGTTGCAGCAATGCCTTCAACGTCAGTCTGACCGATCAATGGGGCAATGCCTTGGGTAATACCATCGGTCTGGATCAGGTCGGTCAAAAAATTACCTACCGCGTCACCGATCCGGGCTCCGGCAACAGCTGCTGGGGTTACATCAAGGTGGAGGACAAATACCCTCCGCAAATCCTTTGTGTCAATGATACCATCAGTTGTTTTGACCTGTCGGAGCGTGCCGAGTTGACCGTGGCTGGTGACAACTGTTTTTATGATCCCACCAAAACCAATATCCTCGAAAAGCAATGGATTGACCTGGGCTGCGATGATCGTGAATTCATCGGGTACATGGCGCGCCGGATTCGGGCTTCCGACATCTGGGGCAACTTCAATGAATGCCGCGACACCCTGTTTGTCCGTAAGGAAACCATCGATAGCCTGGTCTGCGGAACCGATACCACAATTGAATGCACGACGGAAGTCATTCGTAATGGGAAGACGGTTGAGCTGCTGTGGAATGCGGGCAAAGATGGAGACACCTACCTGGATGCCCAGGGTTATGCCCATCCCTGGCCGACCAAGGGAGATGGTTTTTTCCCGGCTCCATCCATAAAGAGCACCCAAACGGGTCAGGAGCCCGGTTATTTATTACCCGGAAGAACGGACATCGGACCAGACTTTGCCAATTCCGGCAAATGCCAGATCGTTTTTGATTATGACGATCACATCGTTCCTACCTGTGGCCGCTCCTACAAAATCCGCCGCACCTGGCACGTTTACGACTGGTGCGGGCATCGCGACACGACTTGTGTACAATGGTTCAAAATTACCGATACCGAAAGTCCTGAAATTAAAGAGGCTTATTTACATTCCACGGATGACAATGGTGGATCCAACTGCGATGAAGTTCCCTTGTCATTAATCATCCTGGCGCGTGAAAAGAACGCCTGGCTGGCTTGTGGAGTCCTTGAAGCAGAAGTGGATCCGCACGACTGCAAAGCAACCGTCATTCTGCCCGATCCGCGGGCCTGGGTGTTGAAAGACTGCGACGATCAGTTGGAGGTCTTTTACGAAATCGAATACATTGACCCCGGTCATCCGGGCAAGACCCTGCTGGAATCCGGAACAATTCCGGAAGGAGGCACCGCCCATGTCTACCTGCCTGCCGGCTGGCACCAGGTATTGTATCACATCCGCGACCGCTGCTGGAACGAGACCTTGTTGCTCCAGGGTATCGGTGTTTACGACAACACACCTCCGACGCCGGTGTGTGACGAGATCACCCAGGTGACGCTGGATCCGAAAGAATGCTGGGCGCGTGTCTATGCCAAAGACCTGGATGACGGCAGCCACGACAACTGCTGTAATCAATTGCATTTTGCCGTGGCTAACATGGACAGCGTGACCTACTGGCGCAATTACTGGCACGACTATATCCTGGACTGTGTGGGCCACAGCGACTATTATGCCAACCAGGACGGATACGACACCTAT
>JAGQXC010000188.1 GCA_020436785.1 Saprospiraceae bacterium
CCTGTTAGGCTGCCACGAATTGCACGAATTAACACGAAATTGGTTCTGGATTTTGGATTCTTCGTGCGTTCATGGTAGCAAATGCATCATTCAACACTCAGCACTCAGCATGCAACATTTCTTAGTGTTCTGCATGCCTTAGTGGTAAAACGCGCTGTAGGCTGCCACGAATTGCACGAATTAACACGAATTTGGTTCTGGATTTTGGATTCTTCGAATGTTCATGGTAGCAAATGCATCATTCAACACTCAACATTCAACATTTCTTAGTGTTCTGCATGCCTTAGTGGTAAACTCGCTTTACGGTGTACGCAATACGCTATACCCTGTTAGGCTGCCACGAATTGCACGAATTAACACGAAATTGGTTCTGGATTTTGGATTCTTCGTGCGTTCATGGTAGCAAATGCATCATTCAACACTCAGCACTCAACATTCAACATTTCTTAGTGTTCTGCATGCCTTAGTGGTAAAACGCGCTGTTCGGTGTACGCAATACGCTGTTCGCTGCCACGAATGGTCACGAATGGCCACGAATTATGGATTACGCGGATAGGAAGAACTTAGTGACTCCAGGTGTTCTGGGTGCCTTAGAGGTAACCCAGAAACTCATACACCTTTTACAATATTGGCGACTGTCTGAACCTGCTCTCCGGCATTAGTTCCTTGATCTTGATGTTTCTGAAGCGTACTTTGATGCCGCCGCCATCGTGGATCTGCAGGCAGATGGAACCATGGCCGTTGCCGATCTTCTGATCTTCGAGACTGACCATAGGCTTGCCATTGAGCCATGTATCGACCTGTGCACCGACGACGCGGGCTCGCAGGGTATTCCAATCGTTGGCTTTAAGGGGGTTTACGGCGGATTCTTCGGGGAGCTTGAGCCAGCCGCGGCCGTACGACTCATAGACGCCGCCCGTTTTGTCCTTGTCGGGAGCAATTTCTACCTGCCAACCGCTGACTTTCGTGCCGCTTACCGTCGAACGAATGAACATCCCGCTGTTGCCGTTGGCTTCCAGCTTGAACTCCAGGGTGATGTCAAAATCATCGTACTCCTGATCGGTACAAAAATAGCCATACTGAGCGTCCGGCCCGGATTCGGCTACCAGGGTTCCCTCGTCTACATACCATTTCTCCGTCCCATAGGCATGCCAACCTTTCAGGTCGGTACCGTTGAATAATTTGGTGGAGGTGCAGGCGGACCACATCAGAGCAATGGACAGCAAGACAAGCGCTTTTTTCATGACGATTGGTGTTAGATGGGAAAGTTAAGGAAAGTTGGGTGGAAGTTAATGCGTTAATCAGGTTATCCGTTAAATTGAGGCTACTCCAGATTATTCCCTGCATTCATTTAAAAGGGATCCTTTCCTGATAAGGTGTGTCAGGATATCGGGGCCGGGAAGGTGCAAAACATGCCGATCGCTTTTAAACCTTTTTACCCGTCCTCAATTCCCCATTTGATCGCAAAAGCCTATTTTACCGGTTTAACCAATGTTCGCTTGAGCCCGTTGTCTCTTATATCCGGTCGCTCCCTGCGAAAAGGGGGCATGCAGTGGTTGTATTTCGCCGGTACTTCCTACCTGGGTATCCCCTACGATGAGACTTTTCACCGGCTGCTTAAGGAAGGCATGGATCTTTTCGGAAGCCATTACGGTGGATCCCGGCATTCGAACATCACGCTTAACGTCTACGAGCAGGGTGAGTCATTTCTTGCCTCCTGGCTGGGAATGCCAGCTGCATTGCTTGCTTCCAGTGGCACCCTGGCCGGGCAACTGGTTGCCCGCCATTTACAGGATGAAGCCATGTGTTTATACGCCCCGAATACACACACCGCTTTGCAAATCGGGCAGGTACAAAAAATAACCGACTGGCCGGAAGAGATGGTACAGATCATTCGTAACCATCCCGGCCAGACCATAGCCATCCTCTGTAGTGCCATCGATCCACTACAAACACAGCCCTGGAACTGGGATTGGATCCGGGAACTTCCTCCCGGAAGGTCATACATTCTGGTTGTCGATGATTCGCATGGATTTGGGGTGACAGGGGTGCAGGGTCGCGGAGTCGTGCAGGTATTGCCTAATCTTCCCCGGGGATGTGAACTGATCCTGGTGACTTCGCTGGCCAAAGCCTGGGGAGTGCCAGCCGGTGCTGTGGCCGGATCCAAGGAGCGGATGCTTAAACTCTACCAGGACCCACTTTTTATCGGTAGCTCACCACCACCACCAATGTATATCTACGCCATGCAGAATGCCGGTCCCCTGTATGAAGCACTTCGGATGAATTTGTTGAGTCGATTGGAACGGTTTCAACGGCAGTGCCAATCCCTGGAAAAATTCCAGTTCATTGCGGGATTCCCGGTATTTTATACCAAACACAGCGGCCTGTTTGAATTTCTCTACCAGAAACATGTATTGATCTCTTCCTTTCCGTATCCCACCGCACAATCCAAGCCTGTGACAAGGATCGTGATCAACGCCAGTCATACCGATGACGACATTGATCGGCTGGCAGAACTGGTGGATGAATACTTCAGAATTTAGGATTCAGGATTTATGAATTGTGATTAGGATTTTGATTTGGAGATCCTCACCGTCCATTCTTCAAACCGGATCATCATTAAAGTTCCACAAATAAACGGTACCTTAATCGAATGGCTATCTACAAGGTAAGTGGATGGATCCGGATCATTTTGGCCGTGGTGGTGGGTGAAGCCATCCTGGTTGTCTTGACGACGCTGGTTCAGGAAAATCTCTTTGGTGGGATCAGTTACACCAATTCTTCCAGATTTGATCTGGTATTTGGTGGAGCGGGAACGTTCTTATCCGCCGTAATTTGTGGGGCAGTAAGCTATTTCCTAGTAAATGCCCGTACGACCATTCCTCTCTGGATCATCTCAACACTGATTACAGCCGAATCAATCTGGTTGATCTTCTTTAAAGGGACCGGCGATCCAGTTTGGTTTGATCTGCTCGCCTCCCTGTCCTTATTGGCAGGGGTGTGGGTTGGCGCGCTGCTTGTCCGTCGGTTCAAAGATCGATGACGAGGGCAACGGCCGGGGGACCAGTCTTGATTTCCATGGCCAGTTCACTATGGTATTTTTCCAAAATCCTATATTTAGTATCCAATGCTTGAGTTACGGCAAGCAGGAATGAAAATCGAAGATCATGCATCATTCCAATGATTTATTGTCGACATGGCGATTCGGAATTATCTGCCTGCTGGGATCCGTTTCGCTTTCTTTTTCAGCCTTTAACTGGTCAGCGCACCATACTCCCCTGGATGATATCCTGCGAAACAACCGCCAATTGTTAAAACCAGTCATTAAACATCCCGACCGCTACCGGTTGCAGATTATCTATACCCAGATTGACCGGGATGAAAACAACCACCCGAAGTTCAAGACCTTTACTTACCGGCAGAATGAGACCGATTATTTCTATCCGGCGTCCACGGTTAAGATGCCAACGGCCTTCATGGCTTTGGAAAAAATCAACCATCTGAATATCCCCGGGCTAACCCGGGAAACACCAATGTTTACTGAGGCCGACCGCGTACCTCAAACCCCGGTCACGGAAGATACCACGGCCGTAAATGGCTTACCCTCAGTAGGTCATTACATCCGGAAAATCTTTGCCGTCAGTGATAATGACGCATACAACCGCCTTTATGAATTTGTAGGCCAGCGGGCGCTCAATCAGGGTCTTTACGATAAAGGCTTTCATCACCTGCGCATCACTTGCCGGCTGGAAGCGCCCGATTATTTACCGGTAGACAATCAAATAACCAATGCGATCGTATTTCGGGATCAGGACCGGGTCATTTACAGTCAGGGGCAGATTCAATCGCAATGGATTGCCCCGGATCTCAATTTACGTGATGAGCAACAAGGCGAAGGATACCTGGATCGCGATGGGACGATGGTGGAGGGGCCATTTGATTTTAGCCAAAAAAATTACATCTCATTACGCACCTTGCACGATGTCCTCAAGACTGTGTTATTTCCCGGATCGGTCCCTGAGAAACAGCGATTTCATTTCACACCGGAGGATTACCGATTTATTTACCAGGCCATGAGCAGTTATCCCCGGGAATTCAGGCATCCGTATTATGATGCACAAGATTACCCCGACCATTACGTGAAATTTCTCGGATATGGCGACGGGAATCACCCCATTCCGGATAGCGTTCGCATTTTCAATAAAGTAGGTGATGCCTACGGTTACCTGACGGATGTCGCCTATGTCGTGGATTTTAAACACCGCATCGAATACCTGGTAGCGGTAAATTTATTAGTAAATGGAAATGGAATTTTCAACGATGGCAATTATGATTATGAAACCACCGGTTTTCCTTTTCTCGCTCATTTAGGTGAGGCAATCTATAACTTTGAATTAACACGTCCACGTGAATATCCACCAGACCTCCGCCGATTTGAATTTAATTACTGACCCATGGCTCCGGAGCTTCAAAATGTTAGTAAGTTTATGATCCGGCCAACCCGATAAACCTGGTTGCCTGGTTGAATTTGCATTCATGAAAATCGGACTTTTTATTCCTTGTTATATTGACCAGTTTTATCCTCAGGTAGGGATCGCAACATTGGAATTGCTGGAGCGACTGGGATGTGTTGTTGAATATCCGCCAGGACAGACTTGTTGCGGGCAACCTCTCGCCAATACCGGGATGGAAAAAGCTGCCCAGCCGACTTATGCTCACTTCCGGGAAGTCTTTGAAGGTTTTGATCACATTGTCGCTCCTTCCGGAAGTTGCGTTTACCATGTTGTCCATCATTACCCGCAAACAAGCAAGCCGCAAGGACAGATTTGGGAGCTTTGTGAATTCATCGTAAACCACCTGGGCATTCAAAGAATAGATGCGGTGTTCCCCCATAAGGTGGGTCTTCACCCCAGTTGCCACGGCTTGCGTGGTATGCGGCTGGGACCGGACAGTGAACGTGTGGAAGAGCGGCCGGATGTCGTGCGTACTTTACTGGCATCCGTGCGGGACATTGAGCTGGTGGATCTGGACCGGCGAGATGAATGCTGTGGCTTCGGAGGAACCTTTGCCATCACCGAGGAAGCGGTTTCGGTCCGGATGGGTATGGATAAAATTGCCGATCATCAACGTCACGGCGCTGAAGTCATTACCGGTACCGATGTATCGTGTCTGATGCATCTGGAGGGTCTCATCCGGCGTCAGGGTTTGCCCCTGCGTACGATGCATATTGCTGAACTGTTAAATGCCCGGGCATGAGCAGACATCCGGAAGCGGCAGCCCGCTTTATCGCGGACAGTGAACGAATGGCATGGCACGACCGGGCCATCTGGGCCGCGCGGCAGAAACGGGATACCGCCAGTCACGCCATTGAGGAATGGGAACAATTGCGTTCGTGGGCCTCGGACATCAAAGAGCACACCTTGTCCCATCTGGACCGGTACCTGGTGGAATTTGAACAGCAGGCCAAAATAAATGGCGTCCAGGTGCATTGGGCAGCAACTGCTGATGATCACAATCGGATTGTCCTGAAAATTCTTCAGGAAAATCAGGCCAGGCATCTGGTCAAGTCCAAATCGATGCTCACCGAAGAGTGTCATCTTAATCCCTACCTCCAGCGCAATGGCATCGAAGTCATCGACACCGACCTGGGAGAGCGCATTGTCCAATTGCGGGAAGAAATTCCCAGCCACATCGTCACCCCGGCCATCCACCTGAAAAAGGAAGATGTCGGAAAACTTTTCGAAGAAAAGCTCCATACCGAACCAGGCAATGCCGATCCGACCTACCTGACCCGCGAGGCTCGTAAACATTTGCGAGGGCATTTTCTAGCTTGTGATGCGGCATTGACCGGCGTCAATTTTGCCATTGCGGAAACCGGCACGGTGGTGGTGGTAACCAATGAAGGCAATTCGGATCTGGGCGTACATCTGGGCAAAGTGCAAATCCATAGCATGGGCATTGAAAAGCTGATACCCAAATGGCAGGATCTGGGCATTTTCACCCGCTTACTCGCACGTAGTGCCACCGGGCAACCGATCTCCATTTATACCAGTCATTATACCAAGCC
>JAGQXC010000189.1 GCA_020436785.1 Saprospiraceae bacterium
GGTCGTACAGGCCCGGATAAGACAAGGCCGTGCGGTGGTGCTCCCCGTCGAACACCAGGTGCTCGTACACCTCATCGCTGATCACCCAGAGGTCATATTTCCCGGCAATGACCTCCAATTGCCGGTAGTCGGCATCTGTCCAGGTGTATCCGGTAGGATTATGGGGTGAATTTATGATGATCCCGCGGGTCCTGGGCGTGATGGCCTGCATTAACCGGTCCCAGTCCAGGTGATCAAAAGGTGGTTCCAGAACGACTGGTACCGGTACTCCCAGGTGGGTTAGGATGGCCGGCCGGTACGAATCGAATACCGGTTCGAAGAAGAGGACTTCATCTCCCGGATACACCAGCGCCGACAGGGCGGTGTAGATGGCCTGGGTTGCTCCGGCGGTGATGGTTATTTCTTGTGCAGGATCGTATTCAAGATGGTAGGTGGCTTTTAAATGATCGTGAATCACTTGCAACAATGCCGGAGAACCCGCCAATGGGGCATATTGATTGGCTCCAGCGAGCATCGCCTGATAAGTAAGTCGCAATAATGCTTCATCGGGCCTATAGTCCGGAAATCCCTGGGAAAGATTAATGGCGCCCAGTTCATTGGCCTGGCGGGAAATGCGGGTAAAAATGGTGGTGCCAACACCTGGTAGCTTGGATTCCCGCCAGTGGGTCATGCTTTATGCGATTGGTGGTATTTCTGATAAACTTTGGAAATAACGGCTGCCAGTTTGCGATCTTTTTCCGTTACAATATCCCCTGCATCGTGAGTACTCAGATTGATCACAACTTTATTCCAGGTATTGCTCCAGTCCGGGTGATGATTGGCTTTTTCGGCATGAAATGCCACTTCAGTCATGAAAGAAAATGCCTCGGCAAAATCAATGAATTCGAATTCGGCATGCAGGTTTTTTGGTGATTCTTTCCAGTCCATATCGTGTTGGGTTTTCAATTGGTTTATTCATCCCATCCCCATGCGAATGTAGGGAAATCCAGTATAGCATGTTTCAATAGTTCAATGGAATTGCGTACATCCTGCTTGTGGACCATCTCGATGACCTGGTGAATATGACGGGTGGGAATGGAGATCGCACCGGCGATGGTGCCCTTTTTACCCATGCGTTGTACGTACGCGGTATCGGTACCGCCGGCGGTAAGAATTTCCGGTTGCCAGGTGATGTGGTGTTTGTCGGCGGTCGCCTTAAGGTAACGGACCATTCGCTGATCGCAGATCACACTTCCATCCAGAATTTTAATGGCGGTTCCCTTGCCCAGGGAGGTAATGACTTCATGGGACTTGGATCCGGGCACATCAAAGGCTATGGTGGTATCCAGGTTGATGCCAAAATCTGCATCCACCGCGTGGGCGGATACCATAGCGCCGCGCAGACCTACTTCTTCCTGGACCGTGAAGACGGCAGCCAGATCATACGGCAGGGGTGTATCTTTCAGAGCAATTAAGGTCTCAATCAGAATAAATACCGAAATCCGGTTGTCCAGGGATTTCGCATTGATGCAGTCCCCCATTTCAATGGTGGTCCGTTCACGGGTGACAGGATTGCCGACTTCCACGTACCGGATGACCTCTTCCCGGGTCATACCCAGGTCAATGAAATAATCCTGGATCTGCACGACCTTGTTGCGTTCTTCGGCGGTCATCAGGTGGATGGGTTTGGAACCCATCACGCCGATCAGGTCTTTTCTGCCATGGACAATCACCCGTTGGGAGGTGAGCGTCTTGGGGTCGAATCCGCCCAGTGTGTGAAATCGCAAAAATCCATCCTCATCGATGTGCGTGACGATGAAGCTGATCTCATCCATGTGGGCGGTGACCAGGACCTTCCGGGAGGCTTCTCCTTTCCGCAAGGCATGGACATTCCCCATGGCGTCAATAGCGATTTCGTCAACGAAGGGCTTGATCTCACGGAGGACCAGATTCCGGATACGATCCTCAAATCCTGGCGCACCAGGTGCTTCACATATGGCTTTTAATCGTTCAATATTCATGGATGATCAAACTTATGAGCGATGTCAGCGGGAGTGCACGAAGGTATTGTTTTTCCTGAAAAAACGCGGGGTTTTACCGGATAAAGGAATACCTCAAAGCGCTGGATTTTCAGTAACATTGCGTGCGCAATTATGGCATTCATCAAAAAATTAGCCGGCGAGACCATCCTGTATGGGATGAGCAATATTCTGCCTCGAATATTGAATTACCTGGTCATCACCTATTATTTGACGCGCAAATTCCCGGAAGGTATCTATGCCAAACACGGCACTTATTACGCCTTCACCGCCTTCATCCTGGTCATCTTCTCATTTCGCATGGAAACGGCCTTCTTCCGTTTTGGTAATAAAAAGCCCCAACGGGAGGCCGCTTTTGGCACCGCCTTATTGATCGTTGCAGCGATTTCGATCCTACTCAGTGTATTGGTATTCATTTTTGCCCATCCGCTGGCAACGATGCTGGGTGGAGATGCCGGCGAATATTACATTGTGCAGTGGTTCATTGCCATCACCCTGCTGGATGCCATTGTCGCCGTTCCCTTTGCACGGTTGCGATTGGAGGGAAGGCCGCTCTTTTTCGCCGGTGTTAAGGTCCTCAACGTCATCATCAACATCGCCCTGATTTTTTTCTTTCTGGAGCTGATACCCTGGTTGGTTCGTCACGGTCATCCATTTTGGCAGCGTTGGGTGGATGAATCCCGGCTCATGGATTACGTTTTTCTATCCAATTTGTTGGCGAGTGCGGCCATCGCCCTCTTTATGTTGCCTTATTTTCATTTTCGCGTTTGGACTTTTGATCGCCAATTGGCGCGTAAGATGCTGGTCTATGCGGCCCCATTAGTCATTGTCGGGGCAGCGAGCATGGTTAATTTGTTTGCCGACCGGCTGTTGATTGCCAACTGGGTGGGATTCGATGATTCGGGCATCTACAATGGAGCGGTCAAAATTGCCATCCTGATGAATCTTTTTGCCACGGCTTTCAACTATGCGGCAGAACCTTTTTTCTTCAGTCAGTCGGAGCACCAGGACGCCCGCACCATTTATGCGCGTGTCGCTCAGGCTTTCACGCTGGCCGCCTCCGTATTGATGTTGGGAATCCTGTTGTACCTGGATCAGATCCAGGTACTGATTGGACGCGATTACCGCGCCGGCCTCACCATCATTCCTTATTCTCTGGTCGCCTATGTCTTCCTGGGTCTCTATTACAATTTCTCCATCTGGTTCAAGCTTAAGGACCGTACGACCCTCGGCGCCCTGATTGGCATCGGAGGTGTACTGGTGACTTATGGGGTAAATTATCTGACGCTGAAAGTGTTGCACACGGGCTACATTGGGTCGGCTTATGCTGCGTTGGCTTGTTTTGTTTTTATGGCCCTGGCCACCTACTTCACCGGACAAAGGAATTACCGCATACCATACCCGGTAGGTCGGATGGCCGCCTATCTGGGTGGTGCGATGTCTGTCTTTGGGCTCAGTGAACTATTACGTGGGGTATTGTCCGGATCGTTGTTGATTTTTTTAATGAATACCATCCTCCTCGGGCTTTACCTGACCATTGTCTGGTTGGTTGATCGTAAGAACCTGAAAGCTTTATTACGATTTTAAGCAAGCCAATCCGTGGTTCCCTGCCTTTTTTCCGTTAATTTAAAATGTAACTGGCTGCAAGCCGGAATTCGGGAATTTTTACGATAAAATGTTCATCGGTATCCAGGTACCGCATGGTATACGTGCCGTACATTTTACCCACCATGGTAGCCAGGGGGCACCAGGAAACGTATTGATGAAATTGCCCCTTTTCCAGTGTTGGTTGTTTGCCGATCACCCCTTCGCCCTTGACTTCCCGGTGATTGCCGGCAGAATCAAGGATGTGCCAGTGACGCTCCAGAAGCTGGACGGTACGGTGGCCGTGATTTTCGATGGTGATGCGGTAGGAGAAGACATACTGATCCGCCAGTGGCCGGGAATACTCGACCTGAAAAAAGGTTTCTACCGTTACTTTAATATCACGCGTGATCAGCGTTTCCATGTTCTGGTTTGACCTGCAGAAAATCGGCGACGATTTCTTCTGCCTCTATTAACGTTTTATCCAACTGGTCGTTGAGTAAAACTACATCAAATTTAGTCTCATACTTCAATTCTTTCTTAATCCGGGCCAGACGTTTTTTCAGGGATTGTTCATTTTCGGTCCGTCGCTGAATCAAACGCTCCACCAGGATCTCATAGGAAGGAGGTTTCACAAATACAGCCAGGGACTGACTGGGGTAAGCCTTCTTGAGGTGGGTGGCTCCCCGGACGTCAATGTCGAAAACGATGTGCTTGCCTGCCTGCCAGATGCGTTCGATTTCCCGGCGCAATGTCCCGTAAAACTGGTCATCGTAGACTTCTTCCCATTCCACGAAAGCACCATCGGCCATCCAGGCTTTGAATTGGTCTTTGCTGACAAAATAATAATCCCGGCCTTCTACCTCATGCGGGCGCCGCAATCGGGTAGTGGCGGAAATGGAAAATGCCAGTCGGGGAAAAACATCCAAAAGATGGTGGACAATGGTCGATTTACCGGCTCCGGAGGGTGCCGTGAATATGATCATTTTGCCCTCCCGCATTACATGATGTTTGCCAGCTGCTCCTTAATCTTCTCCAGTTCGTCTTTCATCTGTACGACGTAACGCTGGATTTCCGGATGCTGCGCCTTGGCACCCAGGGTATTGATCTCCCGTCCCATTTCCTGGGTGATGAAACCCAATTTGCGCCCTTTTAGCGTTTCATCCTGCTCCAGGACATCGGTGAAGTATTGCGCATGCTGGGTGAGGCGCACCTTTTCTTCCGTAAAATCCAGTTTTTCCAGGTAATACAATATTTCCTGCTCGAAGCGGTTCTTGTCGTATTTGACGTCATTCACGAGGTCGTTCAAGTCCTTATTCAGACGGGTGCGGATGGTCTGGATACGGGTATCTTCCAGGGGTTCGATCTGACTAAGCAGGTTCATAATGGCCTGGACGCGGTCCTTCATATCGGACTCCAGGGCCTTCCCTTCCTCAACCATGTGTTCCAGCAACAGCTCACAGGCTTGTTTGACTAGGGTGGATACGATGTCCCATTCTTCATTGGAAAGATCTTCGTCCGCAACCGTTACTACGTTGGGAATCCGCATGATGGACTGCAGGAATTCATTACTGGGCATGTTGAGTTCCTTGCTGATCTCGGACAACTGATTGTAAAATTGCTTAAAGAGCGGACGATTGATCGAAAAGCTTTCGTCACTGGATCCATTAAGCAGGATATTCATCTCGATTTTACCTCGTTGGATGCGGTCCTGAACCAGCTTACGGATGTCCATTTCCTTTTCGCGGTAAGCAAAGGGAATTTTCAGTCGCAGGTCCGGATATTTACTGTTCAGGGATTTGATTTCAACGGTTACCTCCTTGGAGCCAAAATTGCCTTTAACCTTGGCATATCCCGTCATGGATACGATCATAAAAACTTGGTTTTGACACGTGGCAGCAAAGGTAAGCCAATTCCGGCATAACGCTGGCTCCGTTATCTGCAAAAACGCAAGTCCTTACTATTCAAATACTTATTTCCACACTCTTTCTGTAAAAAGGTTCTGGTTTCTTTTGATAATTTTAGAATTTTACGAAATTTGCCACGCTTTTTTTTGCAACTATTCTCTTGTAACTAGTTAAAAACCAAACAAATAACGATGAGAAAAGCCGATTTAGTTACTGCCATCTCTGAGAAAACGGGTGTACCGAAGGTAGATGTGTTGGTGTCGTTGGAAACATTTTTTAAAGAAGTAAAGGATTCGTTGTCTACCGGAGAGAACGTATACATCAGAGGGTTCGGCTCATTCGTCATCAAGAAACGAGCTAAAAAGATAGGCCGTCATATCAAGAAAAACATTGCCCTGGAGATTCCTGAGCATTGCATTCCCGCTTTTAAACCGGCAAAGGTATTTGTGGAACAAGTCAAAGAAAATGCACCGATTCCACAAGATGACGACGGTAGTGATGAGGATGAGGATTAAACCATGACTTCACGATCTTATCCGATCGCTTTTTATGTAAGCATTGGAGTTGCATTGGTGGCTATTATTACCCTTTATCTGGGTTTTGACATCAAACCAAGCACTCAACGAGTCGTGGAACAGTCCCGGCTCAATCAATTTGAAAGCACCAACATCAATACCCTGTTTGACGAAGCGTTGCCGCAGTTGGACGAATCCACCCGTATCTACCTGCAAAATCTGGAACGGTCCTTGCAGCCGAACGATAGTCTGAACATAGAGACCTATAAGCAGCTTTCTTCCACCTGGTTTGATCAGGATAATTATGGGATCGCCGGGTATTATGCTCAGAAAGTTGCCGAAATCGAGTCGACGGCCGGATCCTGGGGAATTGCCGGGACCACCTTTGCCCATGGGCTAAAGGAAACCGATCCCAAGATGCGGGACTTTTGTGTTAACCGTGCACTAAAAGCCTTTGAACAAGCCATATCCCTGGATCCCGGAGAAGTTTCCTATCGCATCAACCGGGCATTGGTTTATACCGAAGTGCCCCCTCCGGATAACCCGATGAAAGGCGTCCTTGAATTGAGGGATCTGGAAAAACAATTCCCGGAGAACACCGGCGTGTTGACTGCCCTTGGCAGACTCGCAGTGAAAACCGGGCAATTCGAGCGGGCCAAAGAGCGCTTTGAACAGGTATTGGCCATCAATCCGGAGGCAAATGGAATTTATTGCCTGTTGGTTGATGTTTATAACAACCTGGGTGAGGCCGATAAGGCGGCTCAGGCCAATTTGAAATGTATTAATTAAACATAAAATTATTCAATTATGCCCTGTGGTAAAAAACGTAAAAGACATAAGATCGCAACACACAAACGGAAGAAGCGGCTTCGCAAAAACAGACATAAGAAGAAGAATAGATAGTTTGTTGATCTGGTTCGTGTAGATCAGGCAAGGCTTTATTCTTTTATTTAAAGGCTGCCCTAAAATAGTAACAAACTCCGCCTGTCCCCGTTTGCTCGGGGTGTGTTTATGATAATGATGTAAGCACAAGATTCAAATTCGGTTGAATCTTGTGCTTTCCTTGCTTGTACACGGCCAAAAATTGCCGTTTAAGTTGAAAAAAGAATTAATCATTGATGCTTCCAACTCCAGTGTTGAAATAGCGCTGATGGAGGATGGAAGGTTGGTGGAATTGCATCAACAACGGACCAATAGCAATTTTTCCGTCGGTGACGTCTTCCTGGGTCGGGTTCAGAAACTGATGCCGGGATTAAATGCGGCTTTCATCGATATTGGTCATAAGCGTGATGCTTTCCTTCACTATACGGATCTCAGCCCCAAGTTGCGTTCCGTATTAAAATTTACCGACGGCGCCATGAATGGCGGCCTGCAAACCCACTTACTGGAGAAGTTCAAAGTCGAACCGGATATATTCAAGGGAGGCAAGATCTCCCAGGTCCTGCGTAAAAAACAGCCCATTCTGGTGCAAATCCTCAAGGAGCCCATTTCGACCAAAGGACCCCGGCTGTCTTGTGAACTGACGCTGCCGGGCCGCTACATGGTTATGACTCCGTTTCTGGATATGGTGGCGGTTTCCAAAAAAGTAGTGAATAAAGAAGAGCGAAAGCGCCTGCAAACGTTGGCGGAGTCCATCAAGCCCAAAAATTTTGGGTTGATCATCCGAACCGCAGCCATCGGAAAAGGTGTCGCAGACCTGCATGAAGAGTTGCTGATGTTGCTCGATAAATGGAAGACCATTTACACGCAGGCTTACCACGCCAAACCACCCACCAAGTTGCTCAGCGAGTTGGATAAAACATCATCCATCCTGAGGGATATTCTCAACGATTCGTTTACCAAAATCGTGGTGAATTCACGAACGATGCAGCAACAGATTACGCAATTTATGGAAGGAGCTGCACCGGAAAAGGTAAAAATCATCCAGCTTTACAAAGGAAACCGGCCCATCTTCGAAGCTTTCGGGATCAACCGTCAGATCAAGGGATCCTTTGGTAAGACGTCCACCATGCCTAGTGGCGCGTACGTCGTAATCGAGCACACGGAAGCGATGCACGTCATCGATGTCAACAGCGGACCGAAGCTGATCCAGGGCGATCAGGAAACGTCGGCCATCAAGGTAAATCTGGAGGCTGCCCAGGAGATTGCCCGTCAGTTGCGCCTGCGGGACATCGGAGGTTTGATCATCGTGGACTTTATTGACATGCGGGACCGCGACCACAAGCAGGAGCTGTACAAAGCGATGAAGGAATGCATGGCTTCCGATCGCGCCCAGCATACGGTTCTTCCATTGTCAAAATTCGGGTTGATGCAGATTACCCGGCAGCGTGTGCGCCCGGAACTCAAGATCAATACCGAAGAGAGATGTCCAACCTGTAATGGCACCGGCAAGGTACAGCCGACCATCCTGTTGCTGGAAGACATCGAAAGGGATCTGCAGTTTATCCTGCAGTCCCGACCAAATATTTCACTGAACATTCACGTACATCCATACATTGAGGCATACCTCAAACGCGGTTTCTGGAATCAGCAGAAAAAATGGTACATGAAATACCGCAAATGGATCCGGGTGAAAGTGGACGATGAATTAAACCTCACGGATTACGCATTTTATGATGGAAACCAGGACGAAATTCGCCTGAATTGATTTAGCTTTCTGTCATGAATGCGGAAAAACGGCATGTCGTCGTGGCTCCTCTTAATTGGGGGTTGGGCCATGCGACGCGAAGCATGCCCATCATCCGGGAATTGCTCAAGCAGGGACATCGGGTAACCGTAGCATCCGATGGACTTGCGCTAAAGCTGATGCAATCCGAATTTCCATCATTGGATTTCTGGGAATTGCCCGGATATGGGGTACACTACCAGAAACCCGTTTTGTTGTCACTGACCCGGCAGATCCCTGACATCCAACGCATCATTCGACAGGAGCATTTGAAGATCCTCGACCGGCTAAAAGCTTCACACGCCAACGTGATCATTTCGGATAACCGCTATGGGGTGTGGCACCCGGACATTCCATCGATTTTGATCACCCATCAGATCCAGCTTCCTATCGGGCGAAGAATGACAAAATTCATGAACCCCTGGTTAGGCCGTTACCTCAATCCATTCCGGGAAATCTGGGTTCCGGACTTTGCACCACCGGATCATTTGACGGGTTATATGACCGAAACCCGCGACTCCCGGGTGGTTCGCATTGGCCCGTTAACTCGATTCGCACAACGCGACCTGGAGGAGAATATCGATTTGCTGGTGCTGATTTCCGGGCCCGAGCCGGCACGCACCCGTTGGGAAACACACATCCTGCAGGAAGCGGCCCGGTTGCCGTACCAGCAAATGGTCCTTTTACGTGGATTGCCGGGCGAGGCCTCCCGCTTGCAACATTCTAACGAACGGCTGACCATCCACAACCATTTACCTGCCCAGGCACTCAATACATTAATTGGAAAAAGCCGGGCCATCATCTGCCGCGCAGGCTATTCAACCATCATGGATCTTATGATCATGGGTAAAAGCGCTATTATGGTACCGACTCCAGGACAGCCAGAACAGGAATACCTAGCACGAAGATTGGATAATAAACACCTGGCTGTCGTCCGGTATACGGAA
>JAGQXC010000190.1 GCA_020436785.1 Saprospiraceae bacterium
GCCCTGGAAAAATTGGCGGAACATGTTGAACAACCACAGGTTTTGGAAGGGATCATCCAGGCAATCGGCCAGCAATCCTCTCCGGTGGTCTTATTACGATTGACGGAAATCCTATCTGCGCTCAAAGAAAAGCGCGCCCTACCCGAATTAAGGCGGCTACTGGATATTCCCGGACTTAATTACAATCTTAAAAAGGAAATCGATGAAGTGGTTGAATCACTTGGATAATGGAAAGACCTTTGGGACATACCAACCAACCCTCCTCCTTGCCTTGTTCATCTTACTGGTCCTTCGCATTGGCAATGCTCAGGAGCAGAAACTTCTGATCCCGGTGAACCTGCCAGATGCCTCCGGATTGCTCCATTTTGAAAATCCCAAGGGCTCCATAGCAGTGACTGGCTATGATGGCAACATGATCCTGGTTACGGCAACCCCGCGCTTCCCTAATGAAGAACGGAAGTCAGCCAATGAGGATTTACTCTCCTATGTAAAAGAAGAGTCAAAGGTGACGCTCTTTTGCGCTTCAAAGGGCAACACCATCGATGTTGATATAAAGCTTCCACGCAATTTTTCACTGCAATTAAGAGTCATGGATAATGGTGATGTGACTGTCATTAGGATCCAGGGAGACATCGTTGTAGATAATACCAATGGGTCCATTGTTTTGGACAATATATCCGGATCAGCCGTATTAAACTCTGTTTACGGCCCAATTACTGCACGTTTCAAAAAGATTCGTATCGATGCACCCATCATGATCACTACGCTGGAAGGAGATATTGAGCTGGCTCTGCCGGCGGATGCTCAGGGCAGGTTCAAACTAAAAAGTACCCGGGGCTCCCTGATTTCCGACGACTTGATTTTACATCCGGTTGAAAAATCAAGTCATCCCCTCGCAGATTGGGATGAGTTTACACTTGGCAATTCAAAAACCGAATTCATATTGCGGACCTATAATGGGAACATCACCATCAATAAATATCAAAGGGAACAATGATGTAACGTTCTGCCGGATGGGCAGTTCTTAAGGATAAAAGCTATAAAACATGAAAAAAATCACATTCGTATTATCCCTGGCATTTCTGTCTGTTTCATTGATATCCGTTGCCCGGGCGCAAAGCAATACCACCGGAAAGTGGGTTATGATGGTCGAGGACGGTAAATTGGATATCACCTTCAAAAGGGACAATGAGCGCAATAGCCGAAGCGAACATCATTTCATTGCTTCAGATTTTGAAGGTTATCGTACCGGCTCTGACGTTACCTTTTACCTGCGGAAACCTGCGGGAACAATTACTTTCCAAGGGGAAGTAAAGGCGGAGAGTGGATCGGGAACCTATTCCTTTTCGCCGAACGCAGAATTTGTAAAATCGATGAAGGACATGGGGTTTGCCGCACTGGAAAGCGATGAACTGATGTTTTTTGCTTTTATGGGAACCGATCTCAAATACCTCAGGGATCTAAAAAATATGGGCTTCGATGGGATCAGCAGTGGAGACTTGATGGCCTTTGTGGCACTGAAGGTTACTCCGGACTATGTCGGGGAGCTAAAGGATGCCGGTTTAAAGGACCTTTCTGCATCCCAGGTGATCTCAAATAAGGCATTGAACATCGATGGAGCAAGGATTAAATCACTGAAAAAAGCATTTGGTGAAGACCTTTCACAAGATGAGATCACCAGCCTGGTAGCGATGCACATTGATCAGGAGTATGCCGCGAATATTAAGAAGACCGGTTTTGACCTAACAGCCGATCAAGCCATCCAATTCAAAGCGATGAACATCGATGCGGAATACATCTCAGCCATGCAGAAGGCCGGGTTTACGGAGCTTGATGTGGATAGACTGGTCCAATTTAAAGCCCTGAATATTTCTCCGGATTATCGTAGGGAAATCGGTGAACTCGGATTTAAAAACCTGTCCGATGATGACATCATCCAAATGAAAGTTGCGAAAGTGGATAAGAATTACGTCAATGAGATTAAGCAGGCCGGTTATAATGACATTTCTGCGGATGAAATTGCTCAGTTCAAGATGTTCAAAATCGATAAGAGTTTCATCAAACGCGCCACTGATTTTAACAACGGTAAACTGCCGGATGCCCGAAAACTTATCCAAATGAAAGCAACGCTGGAAAGTCCCCGTCACTAACCGGCTTATTGCGATTAACCTGTTGTTTTTTCAAGCAACCTCCCATTACTCAATGGGAGGTTTTTTAATTAGATTAATGAGGTAATCAGAAGAATTCCCAAGATTTCGCCCATCCGGCTACGCTCTTCGTTCGTAGATCACCCCATACCCCGCTACCCCATACCTACTGACGAGCGCTTCGCCGCTGTCAGCATAGCACCACCCCATACCCCGTTACCCCATACCTCGTACCTTTATCGTCAATTCGCTGTATGCGGTTCGCTATTAATTTGATTCCTTAC